>NZ_JARCCY010000029.1:0-64456 GCF_039907775.1 Arthrobacter sp. CC3 | reverse complement strand
CTGGCACCGCACTACCAGCCCCAAACAAGTCCTGGAACACTCAACCTGGCGACGAAAACACCAACACCGCGCACAACCTAGTCATTACAAAACCCGCGGACACACCCCATAAACGCGACTGTAGTACTAGGAGTGACCGCGCCTAGGAGTGACCTTGTCCAGGCTCAGTACACCACGTCGAAATTGCTGAACTCGCCCGTCGCGGGCGACACGGACTCCTCCACGTGGTCCACGCGCCCCGGCGCGTCGCTGGACCTCAGCCAGCGCCGGAACTCCAGGACCATCGCCTGCGGCCCTTCGACGACGACGGCGACAGTACCGTCGACGTCGTTCCGCACTGTTCCGGTCAGCGAGAGCTCCTCAGCCTTCCGCACGGTCCAGTACCGGAAGCCGACCGCCTGGACGACGCCCTCGATGCGGGCCTGCAGGCGGACGTCCGGCCCCAGGTCCTGATCTGCTGCGTGAGCCATGCTTCCAATGTAGCGTCGCGGCGGGGTGTTCCGCTCCCCACCCGGCGGGTCCGCCGGCTTCGTGTTCGCGGCATGCTTGGCCTTGCCGTGCTTGGACCGCGACCACACCAGCATGGTGCCGATGGCAGCGACGAGAACCGGGATGGTCACGCCCAGCGGCTGCGCCCAGTCCTTCACGAGTGAACTCAGCACGTAGCCCAGTTCAATCTCCACCTGGATGTCCTCCCGGAACGTCTCCAGGCTCAGGTCCGGCCCGTCCTCTGCAGTGGCAAACAGCTGCAGGGTCATGGTTTTCCGCCCCGGATCCTTGGGCGTGATCCACCAGCGCCACTCCGCAACGCCCTGTTCCGGGACCAGCATCTCACCGCCCGGATTTCCGGCCCGCTCAATGGTCATGTCCGGGCCGGACAGGTCAGCGCGCATCTCTTCGCACACAATCGGCGTGCGGGTCTGCACCGGGTTGGGTCCGGGGATGTTCTTCTCATGGCCCGCGCCGGGATCGCCCAGGGTGACGTGCAGGACGAACTCCCTGGTCTCCCCCTGCCGCATCGGCGACGGCGGCCTGAAGGTCAGCTCGCCCCGGACACAGGTCTCCAGGATCTCCTTGGCCCGCCGGGCAAGTTCGAAGACAGTGGAGGTGGGGCGCGACGATGCAGGCGGGCGCACCGTCGGGACCGGGCCGGCGCCGGGCTTGCTTTCGGCAGGGCCGCCGGGAGGGCCGCTCTCACCGGGGAGGGGCGGGGTTGCCGTGGGCAGCGCGGTAATTGCCGTGGATGTTGGTTCCGTGTTCGGCAGCGGCGTGCAGCCGCCCAGGC
Organism: Arthrobacter sp. CC3; assembly: GCF_039907775.1. Lineage (NCBI taxonomy): Bacteria > Bacillati > Actinomycetota > Actinomycetes > Micrococcales > Micrococcaceae > Arthrobacter > Arthrobacter sp. CC3. Next base: position 63,171 of record NZ_JARCCY010000029.1, on the reverse strand, counting down.
CCAGCGCAACAAGAAGCGCCGCACAGACCGCCACGCACACGGCCGCCAGGGCGGATGCCATTGCCTTCGCACCGCTCGCGAGCCGCTGCTTCCCCAGTGCGTACATCAGAACCCCGACTACTGATCGGACCGTGTCCTGATTCGAGTCTGCGCGGCCCCACGGGGCCAGTCAAGGAGCCCGCACAGGCCGCCGCACGCTACTTCGCGGGCCGCAGCGAGGTGATCATCCGCCGGATATTCCGGTACTCCCCCGTCTCCGCGTACAGCTTCGCCTTCTCCCAGTACGGAAGCGACGGATCGCCGGGCGTGGTGTTGTTTGCCGGGTCGTAGCCGGCCCCGAACATGGCCCCGCTGGGCGGCCACCGGAACAGCAGGAAAATGGGACAGGCCAGCGTCCCGACCTCCTCCGGAACCATCGTGATGCCGTAGGCCGCGAAGGTCTCGGCGGTCCGTGCAGGCGCCTGCGCGTCTCCGCGGATCTCGAACATAAAGCGGGGTGCGTTCCCGTCCGCCACGCCCTTCTCGGCCAGGGCTGTCATGGGCTCGGAATCCAGCACCGCAAACGGGTACTGCTGCACGCACTCCGATCCGGTCACGATCCTGGTCTCCAGCACAGCCATCGGCTTCCCTGCCATGTTCAGGACGTCCACGTGTTCTCCGCCCAGCGGCGATTTTCCGGCCGGATCCTTGATGGTCCAGTCACCCGGGTGGTCGAACGTCAAGCCACCGTCCGACGTCGTGAACGTCTTCCAGCCGGACGGGGTAGGGGACGGCAACAGGCTCGGGGACGTGCTCGACGGCGCCGGTTCAGGCGGCGGGGCGCCCGCCGTCGCGCTTTGCGGCACGGCAGTCCCGCTCGCGGAACCGGTAGCGGTACCGCTTGCAGTCCCGTTCGCCGTCGCGCCCGACGTTCCGCCCGCTGAAGTGGCAGGTGCCGTGGCCGTCGCAGATCCGGGGTCCGGCGGGGCGGGTGGCGGCCCGCAGGCTGCCACGAGCACTGCGAGGCAGGCGCCTGCAGCAACTGCTGTCCCCGAACGTGCCGATCCGGACGATCGAAAGCCGGGCCTCATTGATCGGCGCATGCAATCCTCCTCATCCAGCTGAGGAACTCATTGTGGCCCCGCCCGCAGGCGACTCGCCCGGGGCGGGGCCAATTTGCCGCCAAAACGTTGCGCACCGCGGGTAGCCCCGCAGTGCGCAACGGCCGCTTCTTGGTTTGGCCCTGTCCGCCTAGGCGGGCCGCAGGGAAGTGAGCATCTTCTTGATGTTCTTGTACTCCTGGGTACCCATGTACACCTCGGGGGTGTCCACGTGCATCTCATTGCCGGGGGTGGTGTCGAACGGATCGTAGACGCCACCGAACATCGCACCGCTGGGCGGCCACGTGAAGAAGTGGAAGATGGGGCACGCTTCCGTTCCGGTGGGTTCAGGCGCCGTGGTGATCCCGTACGCGAACAGGGTCATGAGCTTGGGGTCCGTGGCCGTGGTGTCCGTCCTCGTCTCGAAGGTGTACCGGGGCACGCTGCCGCTCTGCTCCAATGCCGGCAGGGGCACGGATTCATACACACCGAACGGCTGCTTGACGGTGCATTCGGAACCGGTGACCATGTTGGTCCGGAGGTCCGCCAGGTTCTTGCCGTTGGCGTTGGTGATGTTCAAAAACACCCCGCCGGGGGCCGCGTCGCCGGCCTTCTCGGTGATCTTCCAGTCTTCCGGATAATCGAAGGCCAGGCCGTCCGCCGTCGTGTAGGACTTCCACCCTGCTTCGGGTGTGGAGGAAGCCGACGGTGAGGCGGTGGCAGTGGGCGACGTGGTGGCGGTGGTCGAAGCTGTCGGGGTGGCGGTGGCTGCCGGAGACGTCGTCGACGGTGACGAGGCGGGCGGGCCGCAGGCAACCAGCAGAAAAGCGAGGCATAGGGCCCCCGAGACGGCGATGGCCGAGGGTGCTGAGCGGTGCATCTATTCTCCTGAATCTCATGAGACCGCGAATAATTCCTCAATTCTGGACTGCGGAGGTCCTCAGCCCTAGCAATAAATCCAATCGATGTCCAAATGTTATCGCCACGCCCGAGCCCCTCCGGATTTAGGCTCTTCCCGGAAGCTTGATAGAGCTTAACCAATGCAAGAATTCCTCACCCCGGCAATGCCCTTCCTGGCCATGACGCTCGCCGTGGCGGCTGGACTGGTCCTCTCCTGGCTGATCCGAAAAACCGTCCTCCGGCTCAACCGACGCCGTCCGGAGTTGCAGTCCACCTCCCGGGTGGCCCGGCTCCCCCTCCGCCTGGCCCTCTGCCTGATCGGCGTCCGGATCGCCCTGGCGCTGACGACGGACGACGGCGGGTGGCGGTCCGCCGTCGACCACCTCCTCCTGATTGCCCTTATGGGCTCCCTTGCCTGGCTCGCCGTGGCCGTGCTGCTGATCGTTGAGGCCCTGGTCCTCAGCCGCTACAGCGTGGACGTGGCCGACAACCGCCGGGCACGCCGCCTGCGGACCCAGATGATCCTGGCCCGACGGATCGCCGTTGCGCTCATCGTGGTGCTGGCGGTTGGCAGCGTCATGCTGACCTTCCCCGCGATCCAGGCACTCGGCGCGGGACTGCTGGCCTCTGCCGGCGTGATCTCCATCGTGGCCGGGCTCGCCGCGCAGACCTCCCTGGTGAACGTGTTCGCCGGCATGCAGCTCTCCTTCACTGACGCGATCCGGGTGGACGACGTTGTGGTGGTCCAGAAGGAGTGGGGACGGATCGAGGAGATCACCCTGACCTACGTGGTGGTCCACATCTGGGACGACCGCAGGCTCATCCTGCCCTCCACCTACTTCACCACCACACCGTTCGAGAACTGGACCCGCCGGCAGTCCGAGGTGATGGGCACCGTGGAGTTCGACCTCGACTGGCGAGCACCCATCGAGGACATGCGCGCCGAACTGCGGACCGTGCTGGACGGAACGGCACTGTGGGACGAGCGCGTGGGTATCCTGCAGATCACCGATGCCACAGGCGGCTACGTCCGGGTGCGGATCCTGGTGAGCGCCGCGGACAGCGCCGCCCTTTTCGACCTGCGCTGCGTCATCCGCGAGGCCATGGTCACCTTCCTGCAGCAAGGCCACCCGGAGTCGCTGCCGCACATGCGCTGGGAACCCGTGCAGCCTGCGCCCGCACGGGCGATGCCCCGGCAGCCCGCAGTTGAGTCCAGCGCGTCCAGTGAGTCCGTCAAGTCCAGCGAGACTGTCGAGTCCGGGCGGCCGGTGCACGCGCGCCAGCAGTCGGATCCGCAGGACTCCCAGCTCTTCACCGGCTCGGTCGAAGCGATCGAGCGGTCCCGCGCGTTCACCGGCCCGGGCGAGGAGGTCCTCGAGGACCGCGACAAGACCCTCTCTGCACGGAGCTAGGGGCCCCTTTCCTGCCCGGCGGATCTGAACAATAATCAAACCGAGCCCCATCATCAGACCAGCCGCAAGCAACTGAGGAGACCAGGCCATGACCACCCACGCGGACCCCGCAACGGAACCCCCTGTCAGCGAGGCGCCGGACAACGACGACGAGGTGACCACGGATCCCGGCTGGTTCCACAAAGCGGTGGTCTACCAGATCTATCCGCGCAGCTTTGCGGACTCCGACGGTGACGGCATCGGCGACCTGCCAGGCATCATCAGCAAGCTGGACTACCTGCAGAAGCTGGGGGTCGACGTCGTCTGGCTCTCCCCCATCTACACCTCACCGCAGGACGACAACGGCTACGACATCAGCAACTACCGCGACGTTGACCCCATTTTCGGCACCCTGGCTGACCTGCAGGAACTGACTGACGGGCTGCACTCGCGGGGCATGAAACTGGTGATGGACCTGGTGGTCAACCACACCTCGGACGAGCACCCGTGGTTCGTGGAATCACGTTCCGCCAAGGACAACCCCAAACGCGACTGGTACTGGTGGCGGCCGCCGCGGGAGACGTCGGAAGGCGGCGGTGGAACGGCCGGTACAGCGGGTTCAGCCGCCACAGCGCCCGCAACCGGCGCGGAACCGAACAACTGGGGTTCGGCGTTCTCCGGCCCGGCCTGGGAATTCGACCAGGCCACCGGCGAGTACTACCTCCACTTGTTCTCCCGGAAGCAGCCGGACCTGAACTGGGAAAACCCCGAGGTCCGCGCCGCCGTCTACGACATGATGAACTGGTGGCTGGACCGCGGCGTGGACGGCTTCCGGATGGACGTCATCAACTTCATCTCCAAGGACACCGCGCTGCCGGACGGGCCGCGGGCGGACGGACTGCTGTTTGGCGACGGCAGCCCGCACTTCATGTCCGGTCCGCGGATCCACGAGTTCCTGCACGAGATGCACCTGGAGGTTTTCGCCGGCCGGGACAAGCCGCTGCTGACCGTGGGCGAAATGCCCGGCGTCACGGTGGAGGATGCTGTCCTGTTCACGGACCCGGCCCGGCGCGAGGTGGACATGGTGTTCCAGTTTGAGCACGTGGCGCTGGACCAGGAGGACGGCAACAAGTGGCGGCCCAAGAAGCTGCGGCTGACGGACCTGAAAAAGTCCCTGGGCCGCTGGCAGGCAGCCCTGGCCGAGCGCGGCTGGAACAGCCTCTACTGGGGCAACCACGACCAGGCCCGCGCCGTGTCCCGCTTCGGCGACGACGGGCAGTACCGCGAGCTCTCCGCCAAGATGCTGGCCGGCATCCTGCACCTGCACCGCGGTACGCCGTACGTCTACCAGGGCGAGGAGCTGGGCATGACGAACATGAGCTTCGGCGCCATCAGCGACTACCGCGACATCGAGGTGCTCAACCACCACCGCGAAGCCACCACCCATCTGGGCCACACCGACGCTGAGGTCCTTGCCGCGCTGGCACCGCTGAACCGGGACAACGCCCGCACCCCGGTGCAGTGGGACGCCACCCGGCATGGCGGGTTCACCACGGGAGCGCCGTGGATAGCCGTCAACCCCAACACCAGCCACATCAACGCCGCGGAGCAGGAAGACAACCCGGACTCCGTCTTCAGCTTCTACCGCGAGGTCATCGCCCTGCGGCACGCCGAGCCCGTGGTGGCGGAGGGCGACTTCACCATGCTGCTTCCGGACGACGAGCATGTGTACGTCTTCCGGCGGACACTGCCGGGAACCGGGCCGGCTGCCGATGCCGCTGAGGATGCGGCTGCTGCCGCGGCTCCCGGCGTCCAGTTGCTGGTGCTGGGCAACTTCTCGGGTGAAGACCGGACAGTGGAGCTCGACGGCGGCGGCTGGGGCGATACCGAAGCCGGCGCGGATGAGCCCGAGCTGGGCCACTACCCGGCCGAGCTGGTCCTCGGTAACTACCCATCCGGCAGCGCCGGGAAGCACAGTGCCGGGACGCATGGGACCGGGACGCATGCTGCGATTACGCTGCGCCCCTGGGAGCTGAAAGTCTTCCGCCGGCAACACAACAACTGAATTTCACCCCCAAGGCCGTTATACCAGCGAAGCAAGGAGAGCATCATGACTATTCCACCGCTGCCGGAGCCGGATCCGTTCCCGCCCAGCAGGCCGGACCCCACGGAGCCGCGCCCGCCGCACCCCGGCCCGGAACCGACACCGGCGCCCGGCCCGCTCCCCATCCCGGACCCGGGCCCCATGCCTCCGGGGCCGCCGTCGCCGAATCCCGACCCCACGCGGTTCTAGGATTTCGCTCGCCAACCGATCAAGCACCGGGGTCCGTTCAGCCGCCCGTGTCCGTTCAGTCACCGATGCTGTGCAGGAACCGGCGGACCTCGGTGTTGAACGCCGCCGGCGTTTCAGCGGCGACCATATGCCCGACGTCGGGAATCACCGTGAGCTGTGAACCCGGGATCTGGCGGTGCATGTCGTGCGCCACTGCCAGCGGCGATCGCACGTCGTGTTCGCCGTAAAGCAGCAGTGTGGGGACGCTGATGGTGGGAAGGACGTCACGGTAGTCTGCGTGGCCGCTTGCGCTCAGCATTGCCCGCATTCCGGCGGGATGGAAGTCGGCCATGATGGCGCTGGCTTCTTCGACGACGGCGGGATCCGCCCGCGCGGTGAACAGCGTGGGCAGCCACACAGGGATGAATTGCTCGGGCGGCTGGTCCAGCTCGGCCAGGATCTGCGCGTACCTGCGCTCGACTTCCTCGGGCGGCAACGATCCGGCCCAGCCGGCGTAAGCCGACACCAGCAGCAGGGACGCTGCCATGTGGGGGTGGCCCCGGTACAGTTCCAAGGCGACCCCGGACCCCCAGGACAGCCCCAGGACGTGCGGTTTCCGCGGCGCTACCTCACGGAGGAACCCGGCGAGCACATCGCCCAGTTCCTTACCGGAGAAGTCCGCCGGAGGATCGTCGGACCGGCCGCAGCCCGGGGCATCCCAGGCAATGACAGTGAACTCGTTGGAGAGCCCCTCCAACTGCTGCCGCCAGCTGCGGCTGTCCTCGTAGGCGCCGTGAAGGAGCACCAGCGGAGGGCCTTGGCCCACGCGCTGGTAGCCGATCCGCAGTCCTGAAATGTCAACAGTGTCCACGCCGCACCGCTCCTTAGTGGAGCTGACCCTGATGGGTTGATTCTAAGCCGATCAGGGTCAGCTGCCTACTGGAGGAGGTGCAGCGGCTGGACCTTAGATCAGGCTGATGTCGCGGGTCCGGTGATCGTAGTTGAAGGTGATCCGGCCGCCGGGGTGGTGGAGTTCGTGGTTTGCACCGTCAAACGCTCCGAACGCGCCGTAGTTCTCGTCCCAGGAACGGTTGAGCGCGATCTTGAACGTGTAGTGCCCGGCGGGAAGGTCGGTGGTGAGCTTCCACAGCTGGTCCACTGAATCCAGTGTCATCTGAGATTCGTCGTACTGCGGTGCCCAGTTCGCGGGGGCGCCCAGGAGCACATTGAAGTCGCCCGCGATGGCGACTGCCTCCGGCTGGTCGATCGATTCCACACTGGGAGCCTCTGCAGGCGTTTCTACGCTGGCCTTGGCCGGCTTGGCAGCAGCCTTACGGGTACGCACAGCCTTCTTCACCGGCTCCACGGCATCTTCAATCAGCTCGGCAGCCTTTTCAACCACCTTGGCAGCCTTGGACGGCGCCTTCTTCTTCGGGGCAGCCTTGGCGGGAGCTTTTGCGGCAGCCTTCGGAGCTGCAGCCTTGGCGGGGAGCTCCGTGGGAACCGGCACGTCAGCGGGGACCGGGGTGCCTTCGGCAAGGGCCGTGGCAAAGGTGTCCGGATCCGGGAATGCGACGGTGGCGCGGAGGCCGTCGTCGGTAATGGTCCAGCCGCTGCGTCCCTTGACGAGCCAGCCTGCCTTCACGAGCTTGCTGGTGGCGGTGGTCAGCGCCTTGTGTCCCCGGGGGATGCCTCCGCTGAGCAGCTCACTTTCCTTCTCGTTCAGCGGTACACGGACCGTGGCCTGGGCCAGGACTGCGCCCGCGCCGAGGGTCTCGCCTGACAGGACGCTTTCCGCGAGGATGTCGAGCACTGATTTGAGTCGAACAGTGGTGGTGTCTGCAATAGCCGTGGGCATATTTGTCCTTTCGAGCAGGTGATCACTCAGCATTTTGCCAGTGAACTGTAAATAGAGGCGACTATGGACGTTAACAACGTGTGTCGTGACCGACTATGACGCCGAATGCAGCACAAGTGATCCTAGAGTCTCAGCTGAGCGGCGGAAACATCAGGACTTTGGGCCTGTTGACAAAGGGCCCGGGCTTGTATTTATCAAGCCGCCACCCGGGCAAAACCTGCGTGGAGGTTGCGGATCATCACGGTGCCGCCCAGCAATTGCGTCTTCGCTTCGAGCTGTTTGACCAGCTCCTCGGTGACCGCGCCGAAGATTTCGATGGTCCGGAGCCGGACGAGGGGCGCAATCGGCGGGAACCGCGGACCGGCCACCTCCAAGTGGAATTCCAGCGACGCCAGGTCCTGGTGGACCTGGAGGACGTTCATGCGGGTGCCGTCGTCCGAAAAGTAGACGTCATAGGCAATGATCCGTGGCTCGTTGGCTTCGACAAAGCGGGCGAGGTCCTCCATGGCGACCTTGAGCTCGCCAAGTTTCCCGGGCCGCACGTCGGAGGTATCTAGGTAGACAAGGAAATCACTCATGTTGTCCTCCTTGCGGGCTGGCCCCGCTCACGCCGGGCTCGGCTCCGGGCTCGGCTCCGGGCTCGGCGTCAGGCGCACGATGACGGCTTTGGAAACGGGCGTGTGGCTGCCCTCCGCCACCGTCTCCAACGGCACCAGGACGTTCGCTTCCGGGTAATAGGCCGCGGCACATCCCCGTGCCGTGGGGTAGGACACCACCCGGAACTTCCTGATTACCCGCTCAGCGCCGTCGCCGTACACGCCGTGGATGTCCACGTATTGCCCGTCGGCCAGTCCCAGTTCGGAGATGTCTTCCGGGCTGACGAATACAACGTCCCGGCCCTTCTTTACCCCGCGGTACCGGTCATTGTGCCCGTAGATGGTGGTGTTGAACTGGTCGTGGGAGCGCATGGTCTGCAGGATCAGCGTCCCGGCGGGCCGCTCCACGTACTCCAACTCGTTGACCGTCAGCATCGCCTTCCCCGTGGGGGTGTGGAATGTCCGGGAATCACGCGGCCCGTTGGGGAGCACAAATCCGCCCCAGTCCCGGATCCGCCGGTTGTAGTCCTCGCAGCCGGCCACCACGCGGGAGATGTGGTCCCGGATGAGGTCGTAGTTCCGTTCGAAGCCGGCCCAGTCCGCGTTGATCCGGCTGTCCACGGTGGCCCGGGCCAGCCGGGTAACGATCGCCACTTCGGACAGCAGCCCGGGCGCCACCGGCTTTACCTTTCCCTCGGAGGCGTGCACGGCGGAGACGGTGTCCTCCACGGACACAAACTGCGGCCCGGATTCCTGGAGGTCGATTTCCGTCCGCCCCAGGGTGGGCAGGATGAGTGATTCCTCGCCCGTGACCGCGTGCGAACGGTTGAGTTTGGTAGAGATCTGCACCGTCATGTCGGTGTTCGCGACGGCGGCCTCGGCCGCGTGGGTGTCCGAGATGGCCGCCACGAAGTTTCCTCCCATGGCGACGAAAACCTTGATCCCGCCGTCGCGCATTTGGCGGATGGTTTCCACCGCGTCAGCCCCGGGTTCGCGCGGCGGTTCGAAAGTGAACTCGTTGGCGAGGGAATCCAGGAACGCGGGCGGCATCTGCTCCCAGATGCCCATGGTGCGGTCCCCCTGGACGTTGCTGTGGCCGCGGATCGGGGACGCGCCGGCCCCGGGTTTGCCGATGTTTCCGCGCAGCAGCAGCAGGTTGATGATCTCCTTGATGGTGGGCACGGCCTTCTTATGCTGCGTGATGCCCATGGCCCAGGTGATGATCACCTTCCCGGCCCGCAGATACCGCTCGGCGAGTTCGTCGATTTCCATGCTGCTCAGGCCGGTGGCGCGAAGCACGGTTGATTCCTGCAGGGACCCCAGGTGCGCCTTGAGTTCGTCCAGGCCCTCGCAGTGTTCCCGGAGGAACTCGTGGTCCAGCACGCTCCCGGGACGTTTGGCCTCGGCGTCGAGCACACGCTTGGAGAGGGCCTGCATCAGCGCCATGTCCCCGCCCAGACGGATCTGCAGGTACTGGTCAGCAAGTTCAGTGCCGCGTCCCACGATCCCGTTGATTTTCTGCGGGTTCTTGTAGCGCATGAGCCCGGCTTCCGGCAGCGGGTTGATGGCCACAATCTCGCAGCCGGCTTCCTTGGCGTCCTCGAGGGCGGTGAGCATGCGGGGATGGTTGCTGCCCGGGTTCTGCCCCATGATGATGATCAGGTCCGCCTTGGCGAAGTCGTCGTAGGAGACCGTGGCCTTGCCCACGCCGATGGTCTGGCCCATGGCCCAGCCGGAGGACTCATGGCACATGTTGGAGCAGTCCGGCAGGTTGTTGGTTCCGTAGGCCCGCACGAACAACTGGTACAGGAAGGCAGCCTCGTTCGAGGTCCGGCCGCTGGTGTAGAACGCGGCCTGGTCCGGGCTGTCCAGGCCCTGGAGCTTGCTGCCGATGATGGAAAAGGCCTCGTCCCAGCTGACTGGCCGGTAGTGGTCGTCCCCGGCCGGTTTGTACACCGGTTCGGTGAGCCGGCCCTGCATCCCTAGCCAGTACTCAGACCGCTCCCGCAGTTCGGTGACCGGGTTCGCGGCCCAGAACTCGGACGGCACCACCACCGGCGTCGCCTCCCACGTGACCGCCTTTGCGCCCTGCTCACAGAACTCGAAGGTCTTGCGGTGCCCGGGATCCGGCCAGGCGCAGCTCATGCAGTCGAAGCCGTCTTTCTGGTTCAGCCCCAGCAGTGTCTTACCGGCACGCCCCACGCCCATGTGCTTCAGGGCCGGCTGCATCGAATGGTAGACACCGGGAATGCCGGCGGCCCACTCCTTGGGCTTCCCGACTTCAAGGTTGTTTTCGTCGGCTTCTTCCACGTGCGGATTCTTGCGCGGCATGCTGCGCCCTCCCTGACTCGGAACCTGCTGATCAGTGTTGCTTTGAACTGATGTCCCACGGGAGGAGCGTCCCCCACGGACAGGACCTTTCCTCAGGATTAGCAGGTATGGCAGGGCCCCGCAAGCATTCGGCCCACGCTCGCCCCGCGTCCCCCGGGGGCTGGTATCAAAATGCGGATGGCGGAGAATGGGACCCACCCGCCCTGAGCTGTCCCAGCTGACCTGGTCCGGACTGCTGATGGTTTTCGGGGTGCGCCTGATCAATCCGATGGACGGGCCGCTGGGCGAAGAACCTGGATTCCGCGGCTACGCCGTCCCGCTGCTCCAGGCCGCCCGGACCCCGCTGCTGTCATCAACGATGCTCGGGGTGGCGGTGGCCGTCTGGCACCTGCCGTTGATCATCTTCGGCGGCCTCAGCATTATCGGCCTGCCGATAACCTTCGTGATCACCTTCCTCTACGTCTGGCTGTTCAACCGCACCGGCGGGAGCGTGCTGCTGACGCTGCTCTTCCACAACAGCCAGGGCACGTTCACCATGGGCTCGTACGGATTCACGGGTTCCGACCTAACCAGGGCGGAAGTGATCTACCTTGCGGTGGTCACCGCCGCCGTCCTCGGCACCGTTCTGTTGGACCGCCCGGCCTGGCGCACTGCACCCAGGGAAGCGACCGACGTCGGCCCCCTCCCCGTGCGCTCCGGCCGCACCGTCCCCGGGCCGCCGGCGCCATGAGCATCCCGGCGCCGCCACCCCGGCCCTGATTGGAGAAGTCATGTCATCACCACTCGCCTCCGGCGCCGGCCCGATCGCCGTGGCTGCGGGCCTCACCTTCGCAGCCGTCGACGTTTCGCGGCTCCTCGCGGCCGACACCAGCAAGGAACGGATCGCGATGATGCGCGAACCCCCGTTCCAGGTGACCAACGCGCTCTACTTTGTGGTCTTCATCGGGCTGCTCCTGGCGCTGGTTTGCTTCTACCTGAGGTTCCACGCCGAGGCCGGGGCCCTGGGCGCCGTCGCTTTCTGCTTTGCCCTGGTGGGCACCATGGACATGGCGGGCAACATGTGGTTCGACGGTTTCGCCGGCCCGTGGATCGCCGACGTCGCGCCCGGGGCCATCCTGGCCGGCGGGTCGGGAATGCTGGTGATCGGCGGGTTCTCCAGCTACGTCCTTTTTGCCCTTGGCTGGATGGTTTTCGGGATTGCCGGCTGGCGGGCCCGCATGTTCCCGGCATGGCTGGGCGCGGCCTTCGTTGTGGCCGGCGTCCTGGGCTACAACGCCGGCCTGCCGCCCTACGGAATCCCGATCGGCCTGGCCATGGCGGCACTGGGGTGGTGGATCACCACCCGCAGCGCCCGCAGCCTGGCGGCACCGGCCGCCCGGGCCTAGGGCCTGGGCCTACGCACGGGCCTACGCACGGGCCTACGCACGGGGTTAGGAGTAACCGAGCTCCGCCAGCAGTTCGGTCTTGCGCTCGTCGTCCGCGAAGGAGGACCGGATGGAGTTCGATGCCAGCCGGACGCGGTCGAACTCGGACAGCCCCAGGACAGTCTGCAGCTGCACGAAGTTGTCGTCCACGTATCCGCCGAAGTAGGCGGGGTCGTCCGAGTTCACGCTGACGTTCAGTCCCGCGGCCAGCATGGCCGGAAGCGGGTGCTCGGCCAGGGTGTCCACGGCGCGGAGCCGGACGTTGGACAGGGGGCACACGGTCAGCGGCACACGCTCCGCGACGAGGTGTTCCACCAGGTCGGGGTCCTCCATGCAGCGGATGCCGTGGTCGATCCGCTCCACGTCCAGCAGTTCCAGCGCATCGATAATGTACGACGGCGGGCCCTCCTCGCCGGCGTGCGCAATGCGGTGCAGCCCGGCTTCCTTCGCCCGCGCAAACAGCCGTTCGAATTTGGCCGGGGGGTTGCCCACCTCGGCCGAGTCCAGGCCGATTCCGGCGATGGGCGCGTTCATGGCCAGCAGCTGCTCCAGGACGCCGAGGGCCGATTCCTCGGACAGGTCGCGCAGGAACGCGGCGATGAGCAGGGTGGACACGCCGAACTCCGCCAGGGAGTTCGCCAGCACGGAGGCAACCCCGTTGACGCAGGTTTCCAGCGGGATTCCGCGGGACACATGCGCCTGCGGGTCCATCATGATTTCGGCGTGCCGCACTCCCGCGGCCGCCGCACGTTCCAGGTAGGCGCGGGTCATGTCCGCGAAGTCCTGCTCTGTCTGCAGTACGGCCATGTTGGCGTAGTACAGGTCCAGGAAGGACTGCAGGTCAGTGAACTCGTAACGGGCCCGCAGCTCGTCGAGGTCCGCATACGGCAGCTCGATGCCGTTCCGTTCTGCGAGGGCGAATATCAGCTCCGGCTCCAGCGTTCCCTCGATGTGGAGGTGCAGCTCCGCCACCGGCAACAGCTTGACAGGTTGCTCAACGACCGGCTCGTCGGCCGCTGCTTCGGTGGCGGTCTGATCCTCCGCAGGCCGGTCCTTCGCAGCGTGTTCCGGGTTGGCCTCTTCAGCAGTGGGTAGGGGTGCATCGCTGAGTGCTGGCGCGCCGCCGGGTTCGGGTGCGCCGTCGTAAGTTTCCATCCGGTAAGGATATGCCCGCGGCGCCCCCGCACCGATAGAGTCGAACCAATGCAACACAACAAGCAGGCTTCCGATGTGCCCTTCCTGACCCCGGACCACCCCACCGATGGATTCGTCCGCGTGCGCGGAGCCCGCGAAAACAACCTTCGCAACGTGGATGTGGACGTGCCGCGCGATGCCATCGTGGCGTTCACCGGCGTCTCCGGTTCCGGCAAGTCATCCCTCGCCTTCGGCACCATTTATGCCGAGGCCCAGCGCCGCTACTTCGAGTCCGTGGCCCCGTACGCGCGGCGCCTCATCCAGCAGGGGCACAACCCCAAGGTGGAGCTGATCACCGGGCTGCCTCCCGCCGTCGCGCTTCAACAGCGGCGCGGCACACCGAGCAGCCGTTCCACGGTGGGCACGGTCACCACACTGTCCAACTCGCTGCGCATGCTGTTCTCCCGTGCCGGAACCTACCCGGACGGTGTGGCGCAACTGGATTCTGACGCCTTCTCGCCCAACACCGCTGCAGGCGCCTGCCCTGTGTGCCACGGCCTCGGTGTTGCCCACGCAGTCAGCGAATCGTCCCTGGTACCGGACACCTCCCTGAGCATCGCCGACGGTGCCATCGCCGCCTGGCCCGGCGCGTGGCAGGGCAAGAACCTCCGCGACATCCTCAGCCACCTCGGCTACGACGTCAACATTCCATGGCGGAAGCTGCCCAGGAAGGAACGCGACTGGATCCTCTTCACCGAGGAGCAGCCGGTAGTGGAGGTGACGCCGAAGCGGGACCGCGTGGCCAAGCCGTACAAGGGCCGGTTCTGGAGCGCCAAAAGCTACGTGCTCCACACCCTGGCCGACTCCAAGAGCGACACCATGCGCCAGCGCGTCCTCAGGTTCATGGAGACGGGTCCGTGCGAGCGCTGCAGTGGCAGCGGCCTCACCCCCGAGGCCCTCGCCGTGACCTTTGCGGGCCACACCATCGCCGGCCTAAACGCCGTGCCGATGAGTGAACTGGCAGAGCTGATCCGGCCCACCAGCCAGGTCACGGACGCAGGGACAGCCAGCCGCGCCGCGGCATCGGGCGAGACCAATGAAGTGGCGGTGGCCATCACCCGCGACCTCCTGCTGCGGATCACCGTGTTGCTGGAGCTGGGCCTTGGCTACCTCGCCCTGGGCCGGGCGACTCCCACGCTCTCCCCCGGTGAAATGCAGCGCCTGCGGATCGCCACCCAGCTCCGCTCCGGGCTGTTCGGCGTGGTGTACGTGCTGGACGAACCCTCCGCAGGGCTTCACCCCGCGGACGCCGAACCCCTGCAGGCCGTGCTCGAAGCGCTCAAGTCCTCGGGGAATTCGGTGTTCGTGGTGGAACACAACATGGATGTGGTCCGCCGCGCCGACTGGCTGGTGGACGTTGGCCCGCGTGCCGGTGAAGGCGGCGGCGAAATCCTGTACAGCGGGCCCGTGGCCGGGCTCGCGGACGTGGATGCGTCCGTCACGAGGCCGTTCCTGTTCCCGGAGGGCAAAGCCGCAGTCCCCAAATCCACCCGCAGGGAGGCGGACGGCTGGCTGGAGCTGCGCGACATCACCCGCCACAACCTGCGCAGCCTCGACGCGGAGTTCCCGCTGGGCATCCTGACCGCGGTCACAGGTGTGTCCGGCTCCGGCAAGTCGACCCTGGTCAGCCAAGTTCTCGCCGAAGTGGTCGGAGCACGGCTGAAACCCGAAGGCGGTGCCGCCGCAGACACTGCGGACACCTCGGATGCCGCCGGGTTCCCGGGCTCCGCGGACGCCGGGTCCGGCGAGCCGCTGGATGTTTCCGAAGCAGTGGGCCCGGTCTCCGGACTGGAACGGATTGACCGGCTGGTCCGGGTGGACCAGAAACCGATCGGCCGCACCCCGAGGTCCAACCTCGCCACCTACACCGGGCTCTTCGACGCGGTGCGCAAGGAATTCGCCGCCACCGAGCAGGCCCGTGCCCGGGGTTTCGGCGCCGGGCGGTTCTCGTTCAACGTGGCCGGCGGACGCTGCGAGACCTGCCTGGGCGAAGGATTCGTGGCCGTGGAGCTCCTGTTCCTTCCGGGCAGCTACGGCCCCTGCCCCGAATGCGCGGGTTCGCGCTACAACCCGGAGACCCTTGAGGTCAGCTACAACGGCAAAAACGTGGCCGAAGTACTGGCCATGACCGTGGACGCCGCGGCGGAATTCCTGGCCGGCGTTCCGGCCGCCGCCCGCAGCCTGCAGACCCTGCGCGACGTTGGCCTGGGCTACCTCCGGCTGGGCCAGCCCGCCACCGAGCTCTCCGGCGGCGAGGCGCAGCGGATCAAACTGGCCACGGAACTCCAGCGCGCCCGCCGCGGCCACACCCTGTACCTGCTGGACGAGCCCACGACGGGACTCCACCCGGCGGACGTCCAGCTGCTCATGGTGCAGCTGCATGGCCTGGTGGACGCCGGAAATACGGTCATTGTGGTGGAGCACGAAATGGACGTGGTGGCTGCCGCGGACTGGGTCATCGACCTCGGCCCGGCCGGTGGCGATGCCGGTGGTGAGATCGTGGCGTCCGGGACGCCGGCCGCCGTCGCGCGTTCCAAGCAGAGCCGGACGGCGCCGTACCTGGCCACGGCCCTGCAGCACTGACCGGCGCCTGTGCTCACGCCCAGACTGGCAGCCGGCTCCCGGTATCTATTTCGATTTGATAACGGGGCGGCACTGTCTTAGCGTGGAACGTAATCCCGCCAAGCGGGACAACGAATGCCCGGTGCTGCCACCACCAGTAACTGCCCGGCCGGCAGACACCGTAAATGACCTCTAGTTCGTCAGGGGCGGGCAGTGGCGCGACAACGTCCGGGGACGGACCGAGCGCAGGTGGCCCTCAGGAGCATCCACTTTCATGAACACTTCCACTCGCATGAACACGTCCATGGGCAAATCCAAACTGGGGACCGCCGCGCGCCGCGGAGTCACGCTGGCCGCCGTTTCAGCGGCAGGACTCGCATTGTCCGCCACAGCCGCCAACGCGGCCGTGCCCACTGCCACGAGCGGCGGCACCTGGGACGCCCTCGCCCAGTGTGAGAGCGGCGGCAACTGGAGCACCAATACGGGCAACGGTTTCAGTGGTGGCCTGCAGTTCACGGACAGCACGTGGGCGGCCTACGGCGGCACCGGATCGGCGGCAAACGCCACCCGCGAGCAGCAGATCGCCGTCGCCGAAAACGTCCAGGCCAGCCAGGGCTGGGGCGCCTGGCCCGCCTGCGCCGCCAAGCTGGGCCTGAGCGGCGGCGGCGGAGCACCCGCCCCGAGCGTTCCGGTCACTCCGGCGGCGCCCACCGAAGTCCAGGTCCAGGCCGCGCCGGCTCCCGTCCAGGCCGCGCCCGTCCAAGCCGAGCCCCGGCACGCAGCGCAGGTTCCGCTGAGTGGCGAGACCTACACGGTCGAGGCCGGCGACACACTGAGCACCATCGCGGAGAAGCTCAACATCACCGGCGGCTGGCAGACCCTTGCCGACGCCAACACGGACACCATCGTGGATCCCGACCTGGTGCTTGAAGGCCAGGTCCTGCAGCTGCCTGCCTAGCGTTCAAGCAGCACAGCGTTAACAACGACGCCGGAGCCTCCCCTTGGCGGGGAGCTCCGGCGTCGTTGTTTCTTAAGTTGGTTGGTTCCTGCTGCTTTCTAGGCGGCCTGCGTAAATGCCGTCTGCGGCAGTTCGCGGACGATCCGGACTTTCCAGGCAGAGTCGTCGCTGGTGTCCAAGACTGCCACGGTGCCGATGTGCAGGTGCAGGGCAACCCGCTTGGCGGCCAGGAGTTCCAGGTACAGGTGCTCGTTCATGCGCGCCGGCGAATCGATCACGAACTTCACGGCGTCGCGCACCTTGCGGTAGTTGTCGCTGCGTTCCCGGTGCATGTGCAGTTCCAGCGAGTGCCGCTGGCGGACCTTCGGTTCATGGCTGTTCAGCCACGAAACGGCCGCGTGCACTGCCACCACAACGGTCAGGGACACTGCGTAAATCCACCAGCCGGTGGAGAGGAGGAACAGCGGAAGGTTGGCGATGGCCACCACCGCAATGAACAGGCGGAGGGCAACGATGCGGCGGAGGGTGAGGGCCACAGAACCAAGGGCGGCGCGGAAACCGTGCTGCTCCTTGCGGGCCGCTTCCGGGTCCAGCGTGAATTCATCAAGCACCAGGATGCCGTTGGCTTCCGGGCTCAGCATTTGTCCGAACTTCGGCGTGAACGGAACTGCTTGGGTAAGTGTCATTTCGTATCTTCCGGAGGGTGGCTGAGGGGTGTTTTGATTGCGGTCATCTTAGTCAAATTGTGACCGTGTTGTCTCCGTCGTCTCACCATACGGTCCAGTAGACTACGCCGCACTTCCCGCCAGCCGCTGACAGCCTACCCGGTCAACGGCCGGCGCGGGGGCGGTGCGCCGCCGTCGTCGGCATTTGGTCTGGGACCCCGGCACCTCCACACTTGAAGGATGCAGACTTTCCTTCCCTATCCAGATTTCCAGCAGAGCGCCGCGGTCCTGGACCGCGTCCGGCTCGGCAAGCAGCGTGTCGAGGCGCTGCAAACACTGCGTGCGCTGGTGATCCCGGAGTACGGCTGGCAATCGCACCCGGCCATCCGCATGTGGATGGGCTACGTCCCCGCGCTGACCATGTACGGCCTGGCCATGGCCGACGAGTGGATCGCCCGCGGCGGCGAAGACACCACCCGCGCCAAGATCCTTGAATTCGCGCCGCAGGCGGACCACGCTGCCTACGCGGCCAAGATCCCCATGCCGCCATGGCTCGGCGAGCCGGACGTGCACCTCAGCCACCGCTCCCGGCTGCTGCAGAAGGAACCCCGCTTCTATAGCGAACTGTTCCCCGGAACGCCGGCGGACCTGGAGTATGTCTGGCCCGAACCCCGGCACGAGTTCCTCCCGGAAGATCCTGTAGGCGACCGGCTCTGGATCCTGCGGGCCAACGTGGGCGACACCGACCCCGACAAGCTGGATATCGTCAGCCTGCCGGAGGTTGGCCGGGCCGCCAAGGCAGCGGCCCAGGCCGACGACTACGAATTCGTTTACGCGGACGACACCTCCCGCCGCCCGGCCAAGAACCCCAAGAAGCGGCCCCCGAAGCAGCTCGTGAAGAAGCCCACGAAAAAACGCCAGCAGCAGGAAGAAGCCTTCCGCACCCTGCCCGGCAACACGGCCCTCGCGGTCCCGTTCAATGGCGGCGCCACGTTTGCTCTGGGCAAGGTGCAGGGACGTCCCATTACGGTGGACGGCCGCTTCGCCCGGAACTTCCAGGTCACCGAGGTCGTGGAACGTTCGTCGTTCGACTACCCCGCCCTGCTGCAGGACCCGCGGCTGTTCTTCCCCGTTCCGGCGCCGTAGGCAAGCGTCGGTAGCTAGGCCTTCGGCGCGGCTCTGGCAGACTGGCCGGTATGACTGTTCTTTTGGCCGGTTGCGGCGATCTTGGTACCGAGGCCGGGCTGCGTTTCGCGGCGGCCGGACATCGCGTGGTGGGCTGGCGCCGCTCGCCCGACAAGCTTCCGGCCGCCATCGAGGGTGCCCGGGCTGACCTGACCACCCCGCCGCTGCCGCCCATCCCGGTGGACAACACCGCCGTCGTCGTCGCCGTCGCGGCTGACTCCCCCACGGAGGCGGCCTACCGGGCCGCCTACGTGGACGGGCTGTCGAACGTCCTGGACGCACTGGACCTGGACCGGAAGCGCGACGGCGCGGCGTCACCGTCGCGGCTTCGGCGCGTGTTGTTCGTCTCGTCCACTGCCGTGTACGGCGACGCCGGGGGCGGCTGGGTGGATGAACGCACGACGCCGGAACCCGGCGGATTCTCCGGCCGCATCATCGGCGAGGCGGAGGATCTGCTGCGCCAGCGGTTGCTCGGCACCGGAATCTCTCCCGTGGTTCTGCGGCTGGGAGGCATTTACGGGCCGGGGCGGACACGGCTGATCGATCAAGTCCGGTCCGGCGCGGCCATGGCACCGGCCGAACCCCGCTACACCAACCGCATCCACCGGGACGACGCTGCCGCGGCGATCGTGCACCTGTGCACCATGGCCGCCGAGCCCGCTCCCGTGTACCTCGGCGTGGACAACGATCCCGCGGAGCTCGGCGAGGTCCAGCGTTTCCTGGCCGACGAGCTGGGACTGCCGCTGCCGCCGTCGGGCGTTTCGGCTGGTTCCGGCGGGGGCGAGCCTTCCCGGGGCGGGAACAAACGGTGCAGCAACGCACTGCTCCGCAGCACCGGGTTCGAATTTGCGTACCCCACCTTCCGTGAAGGGTACCGGGCCATCCTCGCCGGCGAGGGCGTGAGGCACCCGTGATGCAGCCGCACTTATGTGGTTCCGAATCCCTGATCGTGTCCGAGACCTCGTAGGGGGAACAGTGGATTTCCAGCACATCATCGAATCGGTCGGCAGGTTCATGGACTTTGCCGGCGTCGCCGTCATGGTGATCGGCGCCGTCGTCTCCATCCCCATGGCATTGCGCGGCTTCCAGCCGAAGCGCCTGCCGGAAGGCTCCGAACCGCTCTCCGTCTACCGTTCCTACCGGCAGTTGCTGGGCCGCTCCATCCTGCTGGGGCTCGAACTCCTGGTGGCGGCGGACATCATCCGCACGGTGGCCGTGACGCCTACCTTCGAGAGTGTGGGCGTGCTGGCGATCATCGTGCTCATCCGGACCTTCCTGAGCTTCTCGCTGGAGCTCGAAATCACGGGCCGCTGGCCCTGGCAGAAACAACCCGCGGGTGCTGCGGCCTCCGCAGGCTCGTCGAGCTCATCCACGGACGGCTGAAACTCTTGTCCGCTGTGGAATTCCGTGACCCTTGGCCGGAGCCGCCGGAGTTGCCCTCTCCCGGGATCATGGACCAGCGGTGGACGGATGCGGTGTTCCTGCACTGGCGCATCCCCGTTGGGGCGGCTGCCGCGTTCATGCCGCCCGGGGTGGTGCCGGACGAATTCGACGGCTCAGCGTGGGTGGGGCTGATCGGCTTCCGCATGCAGCAGGCGGGTATCGGCCGAGGCCCGGGGGTGCCGTTCTTCGGGGATTTCAACGAGATCAACGTCCGGCTGTATTCGAGGGAACCTGACGGCACCCGCGGCGTCGTCTTCCTGAGCCTGGACGCGGACCGGCTGGCTGTAGTGCTGGCCGCACGCGCCGCCGGGATTCCCTATGTCTGGTCGCACGCGCGCTTCCGCCGGGGCGGTCCAGGAGACCCGTCGACGGGCTATTCGGTGCGCCGGTACCGCCGCGGGGCGACGAGCGACTTTGCGGTTGTTCCGGCGCTCGACGACCTGGCCGCGGATCCGCTATCCATCCACCTCACAGCGAGATTCGGGCTGCACTCCCGCTTCCGCGGCCGCACGCTGTACATCCCCAATACACACACAGCCTGGCCGCTGTACCGCGCTGAGCTGACGGTGCTTGAGGACGGGCTGATCAGCGCGGCCGGCCTCGAGGTGGCGGGGCCACCCGAGTCCGTGTTGTTCTCCCCCGGCGTCCGGACCCAGTTCGGCAAGCCGCGGGTGCTGCGGGCATAGGGGATGGCCGGGCGGCGGGGGTCGGGGCTGGAGCCTGGGGCCGCAAGTGTCCGTTCGCGCTTCTCTGCGGTGCGGGTCCTCAGGAAACCCCTGCGGCCTCGCGTACGGCCGAAGTGCCGCGAAGAAACACCTACTTCACAACCTTGCTTTCGGCCTGACGCCGAGCGACCTGAGGGAGCCGGTTGCAGAGGGACCCCCGTTGCTTCGGTGTGTCTTAGGGCGCACGCTGGTTTGGACCACCAGCATTAGGTATGGACGCACAAGGATGGGAGCACAATGAGCAACGATCGAGTGGCACCTGAGACGAAAGGCGTCACCGTGGAGGTCCTTGCAACGGTTGACCTTGATGGAGAGATCGACGGCATGGAGGGGCGCCAACTTTGAACGCGTAAAGTGACCATCGATCCCGGCGGAGTCTTCGGCCCGGTTCACGACCACGTGGGCCGGCCCGGCACCGTTTACATCCTGCAGGGCACCATCACCGACCATCGAAACGGGGTCGCCACGGACTACGGGCCGGGAGTGGGATGGCCCGAGGACCGGAACACCACCCACTGGCTCGAGAACAGGGGAACCGTTCCGGCGGTGGAGATTTCGGTGGATATCGTCAGCCGGGGCTGAACCACGGCAGCCGCAGGATCGGCCACCCTGGCGGCTACCGCCCCGCCGCGTAGCCCTGCGCGCCGCGGGGGTTCGCTGCGGCCTGCAGGACTCCCGTCAGTGGATCGCGTACGACGGCGGACAGCCGTCCCAGCGTCCAGTCGCCGGCGCGCGTGATCCGGTGGCCACGGCGTTCCAGGCCCGCAATGACGTCCTCACCCAGCCTGTCCTCGACGACGGCGCCGCCCGGTTCCCAGGTGCGGGGCCAGAACGACCCCGGCATCGACGTCGTATGGAACGTCGGCGCGTCGATGGCCTGTTGCGGGGAGTAGCCCCCGACGATGGTCCTCAGCAGGTACGGCAGCTGCCACTGGTCCTGCTGGTCGCCGCCGGGTGATCCCAGCGCGCTGATAGCCGAGCCGTTCCGCAGCACCAGGGTCGGCGTCAGCGTGGTGCGCGGCCGCTTCCCGGGCGTGAGTGTCGACGGCGTCCCAGGTTCGAGCCAGGTCATCTGCAACCGCGTTCCCAGGCAGAAACCCAACTCGGGAATCGCCGGGGAGGACTGCAGCCACCCGCCTGACGGAGTCGCCGAAATCATATTTCCCCAGCGGTCCACCACGTCCAGGTGGCAGGTGTCACCGCGTGTCTCGCCGGTGGCGAGCACGGTCGGCTCCCCCACTCCCGGGCCGACACCGTGCCCGCCAACGCGAGTCCCGTCGTCGTCGTTCGCAAATGCCGGCGGCACGTACTCCGTCCGGAGCGGCGGGGTAAACGGGTCTCGTCCGGGAACCCGGCCGGGCCGGAACTCATGCGACGCCCGCTCCGAGATCAACTGCCTGCGCTCCGCGGCGTACTCGGCGGACAGCAGGTAGTCGAGCGGAACCTCAGTGTCGCCGTAGTACGCCTCCCGGTCCGCGAGCGCCAGCTTCTGGGCCTCCAGGATGGTGTGCGCGCCGAGTTCGGTGGACGGGTCGAGGTACTCGTCCGCGAATCCGTCCAGGATCGCGAGGGTCTGCAGCAGCGCCGGCCCTTGGCCCCACGGACCTGTCTTGGCGACGGTGTACCCTCTGAATTCACAAGTCGCAGCGGCCTCGTAGCCTGCCTCGAAGTCCGCCAGGTCACTCAGTGCCATCACGCCCCGATGGTCGGTGCCGGACGAATGCCGGTGCGGGATCTGCACGGACTGCGCCATCGCTGCCGCGGCGAAACCCGCGCGCCATTCATGGCGTGCGGCGTCGATGCGTGCCTCACGGGCGGGCTCTGCCGCCCCCGCCTCCACCAGCCGTTCAAGGGTCTGCGCGTAGGCCGGATTGCGGACCAGTTCCCCTTCAGAGGGGATTCGTCCCCCCGGCATCCACAGGTCGGCCGACGTGGGCCAATGTTCCCGGAACAGTTCGGAAACCGCCGCAATTGTTGCGCCCACCCGTCCCAGCACCGGATGGCCGTCGCGCGCGTAGCCGATCGCGAACTCCAGCACCGCCGGCAGCTCCCAGGTCCCGTGGTCGCGCAGCAGAAGCAGCCAGGCGTCGACGGCGGCAGGCACCGCTGCGGCCAGGGCGCCCGAACCGGGCACCAGTTCCAGGCCCTCCGAACGATAGTGTTCGGGCGTCGCTCCCGCCGGGGCGGGGCCCTGCCCCATCAGGACCACCGGCTTTCCCGGTTCCGCAGCGGTGACAAACACCGCGGTCATGTCACCGCCCGGACCGTTCAGGTGCGGCTCTGCGACGTGGAGTACAAACGCCCCGGCGGTGGCGGCGTCGAACGCGTTCCCGCCACGTTCCAGCACCGCCTGGGCAGCCGCCGTCGCAAGCCAGTGCGTCGAAGCGGACATCCCGAAGGTACCCTGCAGGGTGGGGCGCGTGGTGAACGGCTCAGGCCGGGTAAAGGTCATGGGGACCACTGTAGCCACGGCCGTCTGCGGTGGGACGGATGAACCGCGACGGCGGATTGCCGGCTACTTGCCCAGGCCCGCCTTCCGCAGCGCTTCTGCCATGGCCGTGTTGACTGGCGCGGGCTTTGGCGGCGTCCGCTTGGCGTCGGCGCTGTCTCTCCGGGGCTGGCGGTCGTTGCTCCGCGGCGACCTGGCGTCGGTCCTCGGCGGACGGGCGTCGTTCCCCTGCCGAGGTTCACTGTTCCCCTGCCGGCCGCCGGTAGCCGCCCGCCCACTGGCAGGTGCCGGTTCATCGTCGAGCCTCAACGTGAGCGAAATGCGCTTCCGCTCCGGATCGGCTTCGAGGACCTTCACGCGCACCACTTGTCCTGACTTCACCACTTCGCGCGGATCGGACACGAAGCGGTTGGCCAGTGCGGACACGTGCACCAGTCCGTCCTGGTGCACTCCGACGTCCACGAACGCCCCGAATGCGGCCACGTTGGTGACGGTTCCCTCCAGGATCATGCCCGGCCGGAGATCGGAGATCTTCTCGATCCCCTCCGAGAACTTTGCCGCCGCGAAGGCCGGCCGCGGGTCCCGGCCCGGCTTCTCCAGTTCGGCCATGATGTCCTGCACCGTGGGCAGTCCGAAGGAGCCTTCCACGAAATCCTGCGCGTTGAGGGAGGCGAGGCTGCCGGTACCTGACCCGCCAAGGGCTGCCTTCCCGGCAGCTGACTCCCCGGCAACTGACTTCCCGCCGCCGGCGGCCGCCAGGATCTTCCGCGCCACCGGATAGGCTTCCGGGTGCACGCTGGAAGCGTCCAGCGGCTCCGCTCCCCCGGTGATCCGGAGGAACCCGGCGCACTGCTCGAACGCCTTGGCCCCCAGCCGCGGCACCTTCTTCAGATCGCTGCGCTTGGCGAACGGTCCGTGCTCGTTCCGGTACGCCACGATGTTCTCGCTCAGCAGCGGCCCGACGCCGGCCACACGGCTGAGCAGCGCAGGCGACGCAGTGTTGACGTCCACTCCCACGGCATTCACGCAGTCCTCCACCACGGCATCCAGGCTGCGGTCCAGCTTCGCCGCCGTGACGTCGTGCTGGTACTGCCCGACGCCGATCGACTTCGGCTCGATCTTCACCAGCTCGGCCAGCGGATCCTGCAGCCGCCGGGCGATGGAGACCGCCCCGCGCAGGGAGACGTCCATGCCGGGCAGCTCCGCCGCAGCAAGGGCCGACGCCGAATACACCGACGCACCGGCTTCGGACACCACCAGCTTTTCCGGCCCCGCGGCTCCGGACGCGGACAGCTTCTTGATCAGTTCGAGGGCAAGCTTGTCGGTCTCGCGGGACGCCGTCCCGTTGCCGATCGCCACGAGTTCGACGCCGTGCTGGCGTGCCAGCCGGACCAGCGTGGCCAGGGCTTCGTCCCACTTGCGCGCCGGGGCATGCGGGTAGACCGTGTCGGTGGCCACCACCTTGCCGGTTCCGTCCACCACCGCCACCTTCACGCCGGTGCGCAGCCCCGGGTCCAATCCAAGCGTTGCCCGGTTGCCTGCCGGCGCGGCGAGCAGCACGTCGCGGAGGTTGGCGGCGAAAACCCGCACGGCTTCGTCCTCGGCCGCGGCGAACATCTTTCCCCTCAGGTCGGCCGTCAGCCGGGCCAGCACCCGTGAGCGCCACGCCACCTGCGCGGTCTGCAGCAGCCACTCATCGGCGGGCCGGCCGCGGTCCGCAACCCCGAGGAACCTGGCCACCGCGGATTCATACCGGCCGCGGGCGGCGGCGAGGGCGGCGTCGTCGGACGGCTCCGCCTCGGCGAGATCCAGCTCCAGCACCCCGTCCTTTTCCCCGCGGAGCAGCGCCAGGACCCGGTGCGACGGCATCCCGGACGGCGCCTGCGAAAACTCGAAGTAGTCCTTGAACTTCTGCCCCTCGGCCTCCTGGCCCTTCTTCACCCGCGACACCATGCGGCCCTGGGTCCAGAGCCGTTCGCGGAGGGTCGCGGCGAGATCAGGGTCCTGGGCCACCCGCTCAACGAGGATGGCCCGGGCACCCGCCAGCGCTGCTGCGGCGTCCTCGATGGAATGTTCAGGGTTGAAGTACTTGGCGGCCTCGCGCTCCGGGTGCAGTTCCGGGCGCTTGAGGAGGGCATCCGCGAGGGGCTCGAGCCCCGCCTCACGGGCGATCTGCGCCTTGGTCCGCCGCTTGGTTTTGAAGGGAAGGTAGATGTCTTCCAACCGGGATTTGGTGTCGGCGCCGACGACGGCGGCCTGCAGTTCCGGTGTCAGCTTGCCTTGGGCGGCGATCGCCTCCAGGACGGCCCGACGGCGGTCCTCCAGTTCGCGGAGGTACCGGAGCCGCTCCTCGAGGTCGCGGAGCTGGGTGTCGTCCAGCGTCCCGGTGGCTTCCTTGCGGTACCGGGCGATGAAGGGAACGGTCGAGCCGCCGTCGAGCAGTTCCACCGCGGCCTTGACCTGCCAAGCCTTGACCCCCAGCTCACCGGCAATCTGGGCTGCGATGTGCTCGGCAGTGGAGTCGGCAGACATGGTGGCGGCCGGGCTGGCCGGTGTTGTGGCCGGGGAAGGGGACGGGCGCTGCGGGATGTGGTTCACCCAGATCATTTTGCCTTACCGGACCGACACTGTGCCGCTGTGTCCTCTCTGTGCCCTCCCCGCGACAGCCAAAACTGGGGCTATCCACAGGCGAAAAGAAGTGATGTAGTGGCAGTTGGGGGAGCCCGACGATCTACGGAGGCGGTCCACGATGCAGGAGTTGCTCATCATCCTTCAGGGCGGCTTTGAGGAGGACAACGTCACTGTTTTCGTCAACGGCAAGCAGGCCAGGCGTGACACCGAACTTTCCACGAATCCGCTGCTTGGCATCGCCGAAGAGGTCGCGATCGAGGTTCCGGCGCGCGGTGCCACCATCGGCGTCGATGTCACCAGCCGGGGCTTGTCCGGGGGCGTCAAGCTCAGCGGCAGGCCCAAGAGCCTCCTTGTGTCCATCGAGAACGGCAAACTCCTGCTGCGGGAAGGGACCGGCCGCGAGGCGTTCCTGTAGCCGGCGGGATTGGTTACCGGGCTGCTTGGTTACCGGCGGGCCTGGCTACCGGGCGGGCCGCCCGGTCAGGAGCGCGGCCTGTCTGCGTGCCCGCGCGGCGATGATGTTCCGGCGATGCAGCGCCACCGCCAGCAAGAGCAACGGAACGTGGATGGCCGGGAGGTTCCTCGCGAACCATTTGGGCAGGTAAATGTCAGTCACCGACCCCGTCTCGTCTCCCAGGTTTTTGGCCACGGCGGTCAGCGGGCAGTGGAAGCCGTTGGCGGCAAAGATCAGCGTTTCACCGGCCACGACGCACGCGGCCACCCCGGAACGCTTGTCCGTCTGCCCGCGGACCCCGGCGTAGAGGAGGTAGACCATGCAGGCTTCAATCAGGAACCAGGCCAGCGTGTGGAATGCCTTCACTGCCCTCAGCGCTGCGTGATTTCGGTCCATTTCTCCGCCACCTTGAGAGTTACAGGCCCTAGGCCGGTTCCGGCAGCGCGTCCTCGGCGATGTCCTCCGCCCACAGCTCCGGGTGATCCTGCTGGAAGCTGCGCATCATGTCGAAGCTGCGCTGGTCGTCCAGCACCAGCACTTCCACGCCGCGCGAACGGAGGAGCTCGAATTCGCCCGGGAAGGTGCGCGCCTCGCCCACCACAACCCGCGGGATCTTGAACTGGATGATCGTTCCGGTGCACATGGCGCACGGGGCAAGCGTGGTGTAGAGGGTTGTGTCCCGGTAGCTCCTCTGGCGCCCTGCTGCGCGGAGTGCGGACATCTCGCCGTGTGCAATCGGATCGCCGTGCTGCACGCGCTCGTTATGACCGCTGGCGATCACTTCGTTGCCCCTCGCCAGGGCGGCGCCGATGGGGATGCCGCCTTCACTAAGGCTCTTCTGCGCTGCCCGGACTGCAGCTTCGAACGCGTCTTCGTTGTAGGCGGCGTACTCACTGGGCTGACCGTTCATGAGGCCCCTTCCCTCTGGCCGGCAAGTCCCGCCGACTCCTCGATATCCTGGACCACTTCATTCTTCCTGAGGAACCAGGGTTTGAAAGGCGGGTCAAAGCGTGCGAACCGCGGCGCTCCGACTGGCCTGAGGCCGGCCTGAGCCAGGGCTTCCTGCAGGACACTGTTCCGTTTCTCGAACGCCGCTTCGGTCCCCCGGCCGGAGAATCCCAGAACGGCAGCAACCGAACCGCGCACGGCCCGGATTTCCACTTGTGGATTACTCGGGACGGGAGCTGTTTCCGCCGTGACGCTGGCGGGAAGAACGAACGCAACAATGAATTCGCTGTCGCCGGGGGCACCGCTCTGGACCACCGGCGCCGTCATTGCCAGTTTCCGGGACGGCGCGGGACTTTGCAGGACCGGGGCGGTCATGGACACAGCCTCGCGTGCGGTGTGTAACCGCTGATGTAGCCGAAAAGAAGCCGAAAAGCGGCATTGCCCGCACTGTCGAAGGTCGCGTTCACCTTTACTTCGGCGACGGCGTGCGCCGGGTAACGGCGCACTTCAAAATCCGGAAACCGCTGGACGACTTCAAAATGCTGTTGTTCAGTCATGTTCCTCAGACTTTACGCCGACCGCACCTGCCCGGGCCAGAGGCTGGCGGGCAGCGGCAGAGCCGAACAGGGAGAGCCCAAGCCAAATTGTCAGGGCCCTTTGGTAGCTTGGCAATAAGGCATCAGCGGCAACTCACAACAACCGGCACCGCAACATCTACAGCAACGAGGCGCAGTGTTTCTTCTTGAACCGGAAGTACCGGATCTGGCACAGGATCTGGTCTTCTCCGCGAGCGATCTGGTGACCGCGGCCACGTGCGAATACCAGTTGCTGCGAAAACTCGATGAAAAACTGGGCAGGTGCCCCAAAGCCGAATTCGAGCCCGACGAGATGCTGGCCCGCACGGCGAAGCTTGGTGACGTCCACGAGCACAAGGTCCTGGACAAGTTCCTTGATGAGTTCGGCCCGTGGGATCCCGCCACCGGCCGCGGTGTGTACGACGTCGCAGCCGCCACCGCAATGGACCGCGCCACCCTGCAGGCCAAGCATGCCGAATCCATCGATGCGCTGCGGGCCGGGGCGGACGTCGTCTTCCAGGCCGCCTTCTTCGACGGCCGCTTCCACGGCCGCTCCGACTTCCTGGTCAAACAGGATGACGGCAGCTACGCCGTGTACGACACCAAACTGGCCCGCCATGCCAAGGTGACCGCGTTGCTCCAGCTTGCAGCGTACGGCGACCAGCTGCTGCACGCCGGAATCACGCCGGACCCCGCGGTCACCCTCATCCTTGGTGCCACCGTGGAAACTGCGGGAGGCGGCTTCGACTACGTCCGCAGCAGCCACAAGCTCGCCGACATCCTCCCGGTGTTCCGCGAGCGCCGGGACAGGTTCCTTGCGCTGACCACCGGCCACCGCAACCAGCCCGACGCCGTCAGCTGGGGTGCATCCGGCGTCGTTGCCTGCGGCAGGTGCGATTACTGCCAGGAACAGGTCAAAGCGACGGACGACCTCCTCCAGGTCGCTCGGATGAACTCGGCGCAGCGGAAAAAGCTCCACGCGGAAGGTATCTTCACGGTCAAGCAGCTGGCCGATGCCGCGCTGCCCGGCGCCAGCCCCTCCCTGCTGCGGATGCAGGACCAGGCCAGGATGCAAAGCAACACCGGCACGGCAGACGGTTCCGTAACTTACGTCAAGGACAGCCAACAGCACAGCATCAGCTACCGGGTGATCCCGGAGAACACGCTGGCGGAACTGCCCCCGCCGAGCCCCGGCGACATCTTTTTCGACTTCGAAGGGGATCCGCTGTGGCAGGACAGCGCCACCGGCGTCTGGGGGCTCGAGTACCTGTTCGGAGTTATCGAAGCGCCGCTGGAACCGGATCGCAGTACCGTGTTCAAGCCCTTCTGGGCCCACAACCGCGCCGCCGAGAAGCAGGCCTTCCTCGATTTCCTGGATTATGTGGAAGACAGGCGGCGCCACTACCCGGACATGCACGTCTACCACTACGCCGCCTACGAGAAGACGGCGCTCCGCAAACTGTCGGTGATGCACGTCGCCGGTGAGGACGTGGTGGACAACTGGCTGCGGGACGGACTCCTCGTGGACCTGTACCAGACCGTGCGGAACAGCATCCGCATCTCCGAGAACTCGTACAGCATCAAGAAACTCGAGCCGCTCTACATGGGCAGCAACCTCCGCTCCGGGGAGGTGAAGGACGCCGGCGCGTCCGTGGTGGCATACGCCGATTATTGCGAAGCGCGCGACGCCGGATTGTCCGAGGACGCCGCGGCCGTCCTCGCCGGGATCTCCGACTACAACCAATACGATTGCCTCTCCACGCTGGAGCTCCGCGACTGGCTGCTGGGGCGTGCCGCCGAGCGGGGAATCCGCCCGGCCCCGGGAAACGACGGGCCTGCCGGAAACGATGGGGCA
The DNA here is from genome assembly GCF_039907775.1 of Arthrobacter sp. CC3. Lineage (NCBI taxonomy): Bacteria > Bacillati > Actinomycetota > Actinomycetes > Micrococcales > Micrococcaceae > Arthrobacter > Arthrobacter sp. CC3. The sequence continues at coordinate 33,676 of NZ_JARCCY010000029.1, read as the reverse complement.
CCCGGAAGTGATGGGGCACCCGGAAGCACGGGGGGCTCCGGAAATTTAGGGCGGGCGGCATCTGAGTCCGACGACGGTGCCGCGCTTAGGCGTTCCGAACTGGCCATCCGGGCGTTCCTCGCCCGGGCGGCGGAGTCACGCACCGCAGGAGGTGACTTACGCGCCGCAGAGGGTGGGGTCAGCGGCCCCGATTCCGATATTCAGGCTGTCGCCATGGTGGATGCAGCCGTGAGCTACCACCGCCGCGAGCGCAAGGCATTTTGGTGGGCACACTTTGACCGCTGCGAAAACGGCCCCGACACCCACCAGCAGGACCGTAACGTCTTCCTCGTGGAGGAAGCCCGGATCCTCGATGACTGGCACAAGGTGGGCACCAGGCTCCCGGAGCGCAGGGTGCAGCTGACCGGAAACCTGACCGCCGGCTCGGACCTCCGCGAGGGCAGCAAGTGGTTCCGGATGTACGACCGTCCATTGCCGGCAGGGCTTGAGGGCACGGGCAGCGACGGGTCGGGGCGCAACGGATGGTTCGGGACGGAGGTCCTGGAGATCGGTCACGAAGACGGGCGGGACACTGTGGTGATCCGGGACAGGCTGCACCGGAAAATCGAACCGCACAACAGCCTGCCCATCGCCCTGACCGAAGACCAGCCCGTGGCCACCAAGAGCTTGGAGGAAGCGCTGGCCCTGCTGGCGGACCAGGTCGCTGCCGGCCTTCCGGACAGCTCGGCGGACGACGCGGGTCTAGCAGCCGCACCGTCAAAGGCCGGTGCATCCGCCAAGGCCGCACCGTCAAAGGCCGGTGCATCCGCCAAGGCCGCACCGTCAAAGGCCGGGGCGCCGGGCAGACCAAACTTCCGGAAGCACCCGGCGTTGGACCTGGTGCGCCGGGTTCCGCCGCGGCTGGTGACAGGCGGCCCGCTCCCCGCACCGGCTGGCGGACCGGACCGCTTCATTGACGCCATCACTTCCGCGGTGGAGGCGCTCGACCATTCGTACCTCGCGGTCCAGGGGCCGCCTGGCACCGGCAAAACGCACGTCGGCTCGCACGTCATCGCGCGGCTTGTGGCCCGCGGCTGGAAAGTGGGCGTGGTTGCCCAGTCGCACGCGGTGGTGGAGAACCTGCTCTGCACTGCCGTGGCAAAAGCCGGAGTGGACCCGCGCCGTGTCGCCAAGGACGTGAAACACGACGGTGCCCTGCCGTGGCACCACCGGGACGCCGCAGACGTTGAACGGCTGCTCAGTTCGCCGGGCGGCGCGCTGGTGGGCGGCACCGCCTGGACCATGACCGGCTCCACGGTTCCCGCCGGCTCACTCGATCTTCTGGTGATCGATGAGGCCGGGCAGTTCTCCCTTGCGAATACCCTCGCTGTTGCCCAGGCGAGCCCGCGGATGCTGCTGCTCGGCGACCCGCAGCAGCTCCCCCAGGTCAGCCAGGGCACCCACCCGGAGCCGGTCAATGAATCCGCGCTCGGCTGGATCTCCGCGGGCCGTGCCACGCTTCCGCCGGAGCTGGGGTATTTCCTGGCCGACTCGTGGCGGATGGCGTCCCCCCTGTGCGAAGCCGTTTCGGAGCTTTCCTACGAGGGCAGGCTGCGCTCAGCACACGCGGCGGACCTGCGGAGCCTGGAGGGCGTTCCTGCCGGAATCGAAACCGTGATGGTCCCGCACGGCGGCAACATCACGTCCTCCCCGGAGGAAGCAGCTGAAGTGGTTCATCAGGCGGAGAGGCACCTTGGCCTGATGTGGCACGATGAATCCGGCGGCCGCCCGCTGGGGCAGCAGGACATCCTGGTGGTGGCGGCTTACAACGCCCAGGTGAACCTGATCAGGGACGCCCTCGACGCGGCCGGCCACACCGCGGTCCGAGTGGGCACCGTGGACAAATTCCAGGGCCAGGAAGCTGCCGTAGTGATAGTGTCCATGGCCTGCTCTGCGGTGGCCGAGGCTCCGCGCGGGATGGAATTCCTGCTCTCCCGGAACCGGATCAACGTGGCGGTATCCCGCGGCAAATGGCGCGCCGTGGTGGTGCGGGCACCGGAACTGACCAACTACCTGCCCACCCATCCGGAAGGGCTCGAACAGCTGGGCGGTTTCATTGGATTGTGCCAGCGGTCGGCTACCAGCTAGGCGGCGGTCCGCCACAAACTAGGACGCAGGGAGCAGGGCCTCATCCAGTACCCTGCCGAAGTTCGCGGCGTCGTGTGCGAACCGGCCCAGGAACAGTCCGGAAACGCCGCCCAGCCTGGGAAGCAGGCCGGGTTTCGCTGAACCGCCGTAAATGACCGGGAGTCCCTGAAGCCCGGGCCGGGCGAGCAGGCCACGGAGGTGATTCACGACGTCGGACACGTAGCCCGCGTCCGCGGGCTCGGCGGCACCGATGGCCCAGACCGGTTCGTAGGCAATGACGATGCGCGAGGCCAGCGCCCAGTCGCCCCCGACGGCAGCCTCGATCTGACGGAACACATGATCGGCCGCATCACCGGCAGCAGCGGCGGAGTCTTCGCCAACGCACAGCAGCGGCGTCAGCCCGGCGTCGTCCGCTGCCCGGACCTTGAGCGCCGCCACGGCGTCGTTTTCGCCGAAGTGCGCACGGCGCTCGGCATGGCCGATCTCCACCAGCCGGACGCCCAGCTCGGCGAGCATGGACGGGGCCACTTCACCGGTCCACGGGCCGTCCGCCCAGCTGCAGTTCTGCGCGCCGAGGAGCAGCGGCGATCCGTCCACCAGGGCGGCGGCCGCTGGGAGCACGGGGAAGGACGGGATCACAAACGGGACAACCCGCCCGGCCGCGAGGGCCGGACGGGAGTCCACTTCGTGCCGCAGGCGCTTGAGCCATTCCAGGCTGTCCCGGTAACCCAGGTACATCTTGGTGCTGACCCCGACATACGTCACGGAGCTGTTTTTACTTTCCAGGCTGTTGCTACTTCTCAAGCAGTTCGTCTGCCTTGTTCTGGAACCGCTTGGTCGCGAACATCATCGCGGCCGCCAGGAACGGCAGCACACCCAGGGCGTAAACACCCATCGTTCCGGTGTCGGACGCCGTCACCTGGTTCACCGTGGTGCGCAGGATCGGGGCCACGAAGCCGCCCAGGTTGCCCAGGGAGTTGATCAGGCCGATACCCGCAGCCGCCGCCGTGCCGGTGAGGAACGCCGTCGGGTAGGACCAGGCGATAGGCCCGATCGACAGGAAGCTGCACACCGCCAGCGTGATGAAGATGATGCCCAGTGCCGGGATATGGTTGGCGCCGGCCCAGGCCGAGCCGAAGATGCAGAGGCCGGTGGAGATGAACAGCCCCGTGCCCCACACCCGGCGGCGGACGATGGTGTTGGCGGCTTTGCCGATGAAGTAGCAGGCGAAGATGCCGAAGAACCACGGGATGGCCGCCAGCAGGCCGACGGCGAACCCCACCTTCTGGCCGGTCAGCTGGGCCACCTGCTGCGGCAGGTAGAACGTCACGCCGTAGACCGCCACCTGGAGGCAGAAGTAGATGACGGTGAAGTACCAGACCTTGCGGTTCTTCATGGCCGCGAGCACGCCGCGGGGACCGGTTTCTTCCTTGACGGTGTCCTCCAGTGCCATGACATCCAGCAGCGCCTTCTTCTCCCCGGGGTTCAGGAACTTTGCGTCCTGGGGGCTGTTGATCAGGAAGAAGTACGCGGCGATGCCGGCCACTACTGCAAGCATGCCTTCGACGAAGAACATGACCTGCCAGCCGGCCACGCCGGGGACCTGGTCGCCGATGTTGATCAGCCAGCCGGACAGCGGGGCGCCCATCATCTGGGAGAACGGCTGGGCGAGGTAGAAGATGGCGAACATCTTCACGCGCACCTTGTTCGGGAACCAGGCCGCCAGGAACATGATGACGCCCGGGAACAGGCCTGCCTCAGTCACGCCGAGCAGGAAGCGCAGGATGATGAAGGACGTCTCGCCCTGGACGAAGGCGAAGCACGCGGACACGATGCCCCAGGTGATGGCGATGCGGGCCAGCCACACTTTGGCGCCGAACTTGGTCAGGAGCAGGTTGCTGGGGATTTCGAACAGGGCGTAGCCGATGAAGAAAATGCCGGCGCCAAGGGCGTAGGCCCCGGCCGTGACTCCGCGGTCCACACCGAGCGCCGCTTCGGCGAAACCCACGTTGGTGCGGTCCAGGAAGGCCACGATGTACAGGATGACGAGCATAGGCATGAGCCGGAACGAAGCTTTGGAAATCGCCGATTTGAGGACCGGCGAATCCAGGAGCTCCTTCGTGGACGTTGCTGTTAGGGACATCAAAACTCCTCTTTGAGTAAATCAGTTGCGAACGAAGGGGGTACTTCGGGTCCTAGCTAGCGGGAGAACGCGATGATCATGATCCCGGCGAGGCAGGCGAGGATGCCCACGGCGAGGTAGATCTGGCGTCCGCGGCTCCAGGACCTGAGCCCCGTTGCGGGCCGTGGCGTTGCCGGCCGTGCTTTTGCGGACAGTCCTGCGGGGTTGCTGTGCTGTGCCATGGCTGGCCTTCCCTAGTGCATGTAGAGTCCGCCATCCACATTCAGCGTCTGGCCGGAGATGTAGCCGGCGTCCTCGCTGATGAGGAAGGCGATGGCTGCTGCGATGTCGCGGGTGGACCCGACCCGGTTGACGACGAGGTCCTTGGTGAGTTCGTCCTTGCGTTCCTGGCTGAGCGTGCCGCCCATGATGTCGGTGTCGATCGGGCCCGGGGAGATCGCGTTGACTGTGATGTCGTACTCCCCCAGTTCCCGGGCAGTGGAACGGGTCAGCCCGATCACGCCGGCCTTCGCCACCGAGTAGGGCGTCTTGGAGAAGGTGCCGCCGCCGCGCTGGGCCGACACGGAGGAGATGTTCACGATGCGCCCGATCCGGTTCTTCACCATGGACTCGGCTACGCGGCGGGTGGCGTAGTGGACGCCGTTGAGGTTGATGTTCAGGACGCGGTCCCATTCGGCCAGGTCCAGTTCCAGGTACGGAACGGGTGAACTGACCCCGGCCACATTGGCGAGGGCCACTATTTGCGGCAGTTCGGCTTCGATCTCGTCGATCGCGCTGCGGACCGATGCTTCATCGCCGACGTTGGCGCCGACGCCGTGGGCCTGCACGCCGTACTGGGCTGCGAGTTCCTTGGCGGTGGCTTTGCAGAGTGCGTCGTCAAGGTCGATGATGCCGATGTTCCAGCCTTGCGCGGCCAGGTAGTTGACAGTGGCCCGGCCGATACCGCGCTCGGAGACGGCTCCTGTGACGATTGCCGTGCGTTCTGCGGGGAAGATGCTCATGTGGGTGGCTCCTGGGTGAAGTAAAGGGGCGGAGTTAGTTGATGGGCGCGGGGCCGAGGTCTTCGAGCAGCTGCTGCATGGCCACGTAGGCCTTATTGCGGTAGGCGATCAGCTCAGGCGTGCGCTCTGCCGGAACGTTGAGGAAGCCCGCGCCGGTCTTGGTGCCCAGCTTTCCCGCTTCCACCAGGTCCGTGAGGATCTTCGGGGTGGCGAACCGCTCCGGGAAGTCGGTCTGGAGCGACTTGTAGCAGAAGTTGTAAACGTCCAGCCCGGCCATGTCGGCAATCGCGAAGGGACCGAAGAACGGCAGCCGGAAGCCGAAGGTGGTGCGAACCAGGGTGTCCACATCGTCCGCGGTGGCGATGCCCTGCTCCACCAGCTGCGCGGCTTCGTGGAAGAGCGCGTACTGCAGGCGGTTGAGAACGAAGCCGGTGACGTCCTTGACGACGGCGGTCTGCTTGCCTGCTGCGTGCACCAGGTCGCGGACCGCGCCGACGGTGGTTGCCGACGTACCGGCGTGGGGGATGATCTCGACGCCGGGGATGAACGGTGAGGGGTTGGAGAAGTGCACGCCGAGGAACCGCTCCGGGTTGGTGACCGGCTCGGACAGTTCGGCGATGGAGATGGTGGAGGTGTTGGAGCCGATGATGGCGTCCGGCCTGGCCGCGGCGCTGATGCGGGCCAGCGTCTGGTGCTTGATGGCGATGACTTCGGGGACGGCTTCCTCAATGAAGTCCGCATCGGCCACGGCTTCCTCGATGTCCTTGGCGGCCCAGAGGTTCTGCTTCAGGATTTCGGTGGAACCGGCAGGGAACAGGCCGTCGGCCACGAACTGGTCAGATTCCGTCAGGAGACGGTCGTAGTTGCTCTGCGCTACTTCGGCGGACACATCGGCGAGTGCCACGCGGGCTCCGCCGAGCGCCAGGACCTGCGCGATCCCGCCGCCCATGTAGCCGGAGCCGACGACGGCGATCTTCCGGGCGCTGTTTACGGCTGCCGCGTTGGGGGTGCTTACTGTTTCGGTCATGATCAGACTGCCTTCGTGTAGTCGGGCTCGTAGGAGCAGATGGCGTCCACCTTGGCGGCGGAGGATGAGGTCTCGTCGAAACGGTAGTCGAGCCACTCGCCCACCAGCTTCTTGGCCAGCTCCAGGCCGATGACGCGCTGGCCCATGGTGAGGACCTGGGCGTTGTTGCTCAGGACCGAGCGCTCCACGGAGTAGCCGTCGTGGGCCGTGACGGCGCGGATCCCGGGGACTTTGTTGGCCGCGATGGCCACGCCCAGCCCCGTGCCGCAGATCAGCAGCGCACGGTCCGCTTCGCCGTCGGCCACTTTGCGGGCGGCGTCGACGGCGACGTGCGGGTACGCGGTGGAGTCGTTGGCGCCCACGCCGATGTCCAGCACGGACGCGACGCGGCTGTCGGCTTCGAGCAGGGCCTTCAGCGCTTCCTTGTACTCGACGCCGGCTTCATCGTTTCCGACGACGATCCGCCAGCCTGCGGTGCTCCCGGAAGTCGTGTTGCTGGGGCTGGTGCCCGGGGTGGTGCTCATGCTGGTGCTCCATTTCCGGCCGCGGACGCGGCAAGCTGTGAATCCGTCAGGGCGGAATTATTCAGTTCAGAATCGAGGTAGTTCGAGATCCGGGTGGCGATCAGGCCGAAGGAGACGGCGCCGGGATCGGGATGGCCCAGGCTCTTTTCGGCAAGGGGACGCGCGCGGCCCTTGAGCGGCCGGAGCGCCGCGGTGGCGTCGGCTGCGGTCACTGCAGCAGCCGCTGCCGAGGCGAGCGCCCCGCGTGCCGGGGTGCCGCCGTCGAACGCTGTGCGGAATGCGTCCCGGAAGGGAAGCAGCGCGTCCACCATGGTCTTGTCCCCCGGCTCGGCCTTGCCGAGTTCGGTGATGGCGTCCACGAAGGCGGTGACGGCGGCCGCCGCATCCTCTCCGCGGTACGAATCCTTGTTGCCGAGGGCGAGCCCGGCAGCGATGACCGCGGATCCCCACAGCGCACCTGAGGTTCCGCCGGCGCGTTCGCTCCAGGCCTCCCCTGCTGCGGTGAGAACGCGTTCCACCGAAGCCCCGGCTGCCGAGGTTTCCTGTGCTGCCGCGGCTGCCGCGTCCACTCCGCGGCGCATGCCGATGCCGTGGTCGCCGTCGCCGGCGATGGCGTCCAGGTTGCCCAGTTCCTCTTCATGCTCGACGACGACGCCCTGCACCTGGGCGAGCACGGCGGCTGCCAGCCGGCCCAGCTCAGCTGCTGCCGGCGTCGTGTTTTCCACTTCGCCGGCCACGGCGTCTTCCGGGCCGGCCAGCTCGCGGAGTGCGCGCGGGGCCAGGTTGCCCTTGCGGAAGGCGGGGGTGTCGGCCGGAGCCGCCCAGAACTGCTCCAGTTCATCGTCCAGCCACAGCAGGGTCAGGGAGAGCCCGGACATGTCCAGGCTGGTGACCAGCTCGCCGCATTCCGGTTCCACCACGGTCAGGCCCGCAGCGGTGAGGAGCTTGTCGATCTTGCCGAACAGCAGGAACAGCTCATCGTATTTGACCGTGCCCAGGCCGTTGACGATGGCCACCACGCGGTTCCCGACGTCGTCGGGCTTGTCCGCCAGGAGCCGGGAGACGAGCAGCTCGGCGAGTTCGGAGGCGGTGGGCATGGGGTGTTCGGAGATGCCCGGTTCGCCGTGGATGCCCAGGCCCAGCGACATCTGGCCGGCGGGCACGTGGAACAGCGGAGTGTCCGCTCCGGGGAGGGTGCAGCCGTCGAATGCCACGCCCAGGGAACGGGTGCGGTAATTGGTGCGGATCGCCAGGCGTTCGACGGCGTCGAGGTCCAGTCCCGCTTCGGCCGCAGCGCCGGCGATCTTGAAGACCGTCAGGTCGCCGGCGATGCCGCGGCGTTTCTCGATCTGGTCCAGCGGGGCGCTGGCGATGTCGTCCGTGACGAGGACGGTGCGGGTCTCGATGCCTTCGGCGTTGAGGCGCAGCTGGGCCTGGCCGAAGTGGAGCACGTCGCCGGCGTAGTTGCCGTAGCTCAGCAGCACGCCGCCGCCGGCGTTGGACGCCTTGGCCACCCGGTAGACCTGGCCGGCCGCCGGGGACGCGAACATGTTGCCGCAGGCGGAGCCGGTGGCGAGGCCCGGCCCCACCAGTCCGGCGAAGGCCGGGTAGTGGCCGGAGCCGCCGCCCACCACCAGGGCCACCTGCCCGGCGGGCACCTCGGTGGAGCGGACCACGCCGCCGTCAACGCGGGCAACGTAGCCGCGGTTGGCTGCGACAAAGCCTTCCAGTGCCTCATCCGCGAAATCAGCGGGGTTGTCGAAGATCTGGGTCATGGTTTCCTCATCGAATCCGTGTTGGGAAAAGCGGTGTCGGGCTGACGGCCTGCTTAGGCGACGGCCTGTTTAGGCTGACGCCCTGTTTAGACGACGGCCTGTTTAGACGACGGCGAGTGCGGCGGCCGGCTGCTGCCGGCCCTGGGCCACCTGGCTCTGGCCCAGCGCGTAACCGTCCGTCTTGGGGAGGACGTGGCGGCGGAGGTAGTCCTGGTTGCTGGCCGTCATGCTGAGGCCGTCGCCGCCGTAGTGCTCGGTGCAGAGGATGCCCTGGAACCCGACGGACAGCGCGAGCTTGAAGGCTTCGCGGTAGTTGATGAGGCCGCTTTCCATCGGCGCCGGCATGGCGACGTACATGCCGCGGGCCGCGTCCTCATCCCGGATGTAGTTCTTCATGTGCCAGTAGTTGGAGTACGGCAGGGTCTTGGCCACCATCTCGCGCCAGTCCTCGATGGGCCGGTGGAGCCGGATCAGGTTGCCGAGGTCCGGGTTGAGGCCGACGTTGGACAGTCCGATGTCCTGGACCAGCTGCACCGAGGAATCCGCGGTGCCCAGGTAGGTGTCCTCATACATTTCGAGCGAGAGCAGGACGCCGACTTCGGCTGCGTGCCGGCCAAGTTCGCCGAGGCGGCTGACGGCGTTGCCCCAGGCTTCCTTGTTTCCTGCCGGGTCCTTGTAGCCTTCGACGGTCCAGAACCAGAGCTGTTTCTGCTGCTCAGGCGTAATGGCCTGGTGGAGTCCGAACGAGACGACTTCGCAGCCCAGCTCGGCGGCGGCGTCGATGGTGCGGTGGCTGTAGGCAAGGTTGGCTTCCCAGTTGCCTTCTTCGATGACGCTGCGGCGGATGGCGGAGATGACCGGCACGCCGATGCCCACGGCATCTGCCGTCTGCTTGAACTCGGCCAGGCGCTCCTTGCTGAGATCGCCGGGGCGCACCCAGCTGTCCGTGAGGTCCGCGTGGGCGAAGCCGGCTTCCTTGACCTCAGTGAGGACGCTGGCCCAGGCCGATGCGTCGGCGTCGTTGATGTGGGTTCCCTGGGCGTCGGTGCCCGGGAACTGAAGCAGGGCCGCAGTAATGGGCCAGTTCTCGGCGGTGTAGGCCATGGTGTTCACTCCTTTGTGCGAATCCTGTTTCCTATAGGATTTACTATCGACACAAAGTTGTCAAGGTCACATTTCTGGTGGTTATGGCCCAACTAGGTAGCAGCAGGTGTCGTTTTGACGCTCCAAAACGACACCTGCTGCTACTCAGTTGGGGTGGCGGGATCAGGCCTCAGGGGCGTCAGCTATGGCGCGGCCGCGGACCTTGCCCACGTGCTCGGCCATGGCAGCCGCAGCCGACTCGGGGTCTCCCGAGGCCATCGCATCAAGGACGGCCTGATGTTCGGCGATGGCGTTCTCCGCATCCGTGATGCCCACGCCGCCGAAGAGCCGGAACCGCTGCACCTGGCCTCCCAGCGCCGCGTAGGCAGCCACCATGAACTGGTTTCCGGTCTGCTCGGCGATGAGGCGGTGGAACCGCTCGTCGGCCTCCAGGTAGTCACGGAATTCTGCGAAGGACGGCCCTCGCGGTGCGGTTTTCAGGTCGGTCACTGCCTGTTCCAGCTGGGCCAGGCTTTCCGGGGTCAGCCGCGCGCAGGCAAGCCGGGCATTCACCGGCTCGATGGCGAGCCGCGCTTCCATCAGCTCGGCGAAGTCCTCGCGGGTGAAGACGGGCGCCACCCGGTAGCCCTTGAGGGCAACGCGGCGGACCATTCCGGTGTGTTCCAGCCGGGCCAGAGCCTCGCGAACGGGGGTGGGCGAAACGTCAAGGTCACGCGCCGTGCCGTCAATGCTGACGGTGGCGCCCGGTTCAAGCCGGCCGTCCATCAGGGATTCCAGCAGTTCCTCATAGACGTGGTCGGCCAGCACCTGACGGCTCACGGGCTTGCCTTTTCGACTGCCGGGACTGGTGCTTTGGGACGGACGCTGCATGTTCAGATCCTATAGGCCAGCCTCCGACGCGGCCTGCACGGCCGGTCACAAAGCAGCGGACAACACAACAGGCGGGCGCAAAGGGGTTGCGCCCGCCTGTGGTACCAGTCTGTTATGCCAGGGCCCGGGGCCCTAAGTGGCTAGTTCGCGGACTCCTCGTAGAACGGGTAGTCCGTGTAGCCTTCGGCTCCGTCGGCGTAGAACGTGGCCTGGTTCGGTTCGTTGACCGGCAGGTCTTCTCGCCAGCGGCGCACAAGGTCGGGGTTGGCGATGGCAGGACGGCCCACCACCACGGCGTCGGCATGGCCGTCGGCAACCAGTGCGATGGCCTCTTCGCGGGTGGTGATCACGCCGAACCCGGTGTTGACCAGGAAGGGTCCGTTGAACCGGGAACGCAGGTACTGGACCAGGTCGCCGGCGGGCTCCTTGTGCAGGATGCTCAGGTAGGCCAGGTTCAGCGGCGAGATGGCGTCCACCAACCGGGAGTACGTTGCGCGGACGTCCGCGGCATCCGTTTCGAGGGCACCCTGGACGTTGTGCTCGGGCGAGATCCGGATGCCGACGCGGTCGGCACCAATGGCCGCAACCACTGCCTGCACAACCTCGATGACGAAGCGCGCCCGGTTCTCGGGAGAGCCGCCATAGATGTCGTCGCGCTGGTTCGACGACGGCGCAAGGAATTCGTGCAGCAGGTAACCGTTGGCGGAGTGCAGCTCAACGCCGTCGAACCCTGCCTCGATCGCGTTCAGCGATCCTTGGACAATTTCCTGGAGGACGCCGGGCAGCTCAGCGGTGGTCAGGGCGTGCGGCACGGGGTGTGGCTGCTTGCCCTTGTACGTGCGGGACTCTGCCTCGACGGCGATGGCACTCGGCGCGACGACCTGGTGGCCCCCGTTGATGTCCTCGTGCGAAACCCGGCCACCGTGCATGATCTGTGCGAAGATCCGGCCGCCTTCGGCATGCACTGCGTCCGTGACCGTTTTCCAGCCGGCAATCTGCTCGCGCGTGACGATGCCTGGCTGCCCCGGGTAGGAGCGTCCTGCATGGCTCGGGTACGTGCCTTCGCTGACGATGAGGCCAAGCGAGGCGCGCTGGCGGTAGTGCTCGGCAACGATGGGGGCGGGTACCCCCGCTTCGCCGGAGCGGAGACGGGTCAGCGGGGCCATCACCAGGCGGTTGGGCAGTTCGAGCTCGCCGAGAGTCAACGGGGAAAACAGCATGCGCAGTTCCTTTCAAAGCGGATTGGGTCCACTGAGCCCAACTGCGAGGCGCCTGCAACTATTCCGGATGAGACTCGGATCACTACGGATGCACGATGATCTTCACCGCCGTGTCGTTGTGGTGGATCAAGGTGTCGAAGCCCTTGTCCACGAGATCGTCCAAGGAAATCCGTCCCGTGATGAAGGGTTTGAGGTCGACTTTTCCATCCTGGACAAGTTTGATGGCGGCCGCGTGATCGCCGCGGTAGGCAATCGTTCCGCGCAGGTCGATCTCCTTGAGGACGATCTTCTGCATGTCCACGGTGGCCGGGCGTCCCCAGATGGACACGTTGACCACCACACCTGCGGGCTTCACGACGTCGAGCATAGTGTCCAGCACCGCATTCACACCGGCGCATTCGAACGCTGCGTCCGCCCCTGCTCCCCCGGTCAGTTCCAGCACCCGCGCCTTGACGTCGACGGCGCTGGGGTCCAGTACATGATCCGCGACGCCGGATGAGGTGGCTTTCTCTTTGCGCGCGGCGGACAGTTCGGTCACCACCGTGGTGACTCCCAGCCCTTTCAGGACCGCCGCCGTGAGCAGCCCGATGGGACCTGCACCGCCGACGACGGCGACGTCCCCGGCTTTGACGTCGCTTCGGCCCACTGCGTGATAGGCCACGGCGAGGGGTTCGATGAGCGCGGCTTCGTCGAGCGGAATATCGCCGACCGGGTGGACCCAGCGCGTATCAACCACGATCTTTTCGCTGAGTCCCCCGCCGCCGCCGGCAAGCCCGATGAAGCCCAGCTTGGTGCACAGGTTGTAGTTGCCCGCCCGGCACGGACCGCACTCGTCACAAACGAAGTAGGGCTCCACCACCACGCTGTCTCCGACGGACAGGCCGGTAACGCCGTCGCCCAGTTCCTCAACGATTCCGGAGAACTCATGTCCCAGGGTGACCGGGGCTTCCTCGTGGGAGAGCCCGTGGGGGTGTCCGGGCGGCGGGGTGAAGATGGGGCCTTCCAGGAATTCGTGGAGGTCCGTGCCGCAGATACCGCACCAGGCGACGGCGATCTTCACGGCACCGGGCCGCAGTTCCGGCTCCGGAACGTCTTCGATCCGGAGATCTTCGCGGGCGTGGAAACGTGCTGCTTTCATGGTCTTTTCCTTCGCTTACGGGGCCGTGGATGCACCCGGTCAGGCGCATCCACGGCATGTCGTTGGACTGTCACAGCAGGGGTCCGTCACCCCAGTGTGGTCCCGGGGAACTGTGGTTGTCACGGCCCCCTGCTCAGTTTGGTCAGCGCGTGTGGTGTGTGGGCTGGAGCTCGTAAACCGGCGTGGGCAGTTCCTCCATCCGCGCCTTGAGCTGCAGGGCGAGGTAGTTGGAATAGTGGCGGCTCTGGTGCAAGTTGCCGCCGTGAATCCAGAGATTCTCAACGTTGGTGGGCTTCCACATGTTGCGCAGCTCCCCCTCCCACGGCCCTGGGTCCTTGGGCGTGTCCGAGCCGAAGCCCCAGCATTTGCCGACGGCGTCAGCCACCTCGGGTGAGACGAGGTCGGCCAGCAAGCCGTTCATAGATCCGTATCCGGTGGCATAGATGATGACGTCGGCTTCGAGCTCCGCTCCGCTGTCCATGACCACGGCGTTCCCGGTGATTTTGGTGACTTGCCCGTTAGCGAGCTTGACCCGGCCGTCAATGATCAGTTGGGAGGCGCCGACGTCGATGTAGTAGCCCGAGCCGCGCCTCAGGTACTTGAGGAACAGGCCCGAACCGTCCACCCCGAAGTCCAGGTCGAAACCGGCAGCCTCAAGCTGCGAGTAGAAGTCGGCGTCGCGCCTGGCCATTTCCTCGTAAACGGGGATTTGGGCTTCGGGCAGGATCCGGTACGGCAAGGACGCGAAGAGGAGATCGGCCTTCTCCGTGGTGACACCGTTGGCGAGAGCCTTCTCCGAATACAGGTCGCCAAGGGCCAGGTCCATGAGTGACTCGCTCCGGGCAATGTGGGTGGACGACCGCTGGACCATGGTGACCTCCGCGCCGTGTTCCCACAGGTCGGCGCAGATGTCGTGCGCCGAGTTGTTGGACCCGATCACCACGGCCTTCTTGCCGGTCCAGTCTCCGCCGCCCGGGTGCTTGGACGAGTGGTACTGCTGTCCCAGGAAGGACTCGGCACCGTCGAACGTTGGAACGTTTGGATATCCGGAGACGCCCAGGGCGAAGACCAGCTGCTTGGGACGCAAGGTGACCGGTTCGCCGTCGCGCATTACCTGCACGATCCACTCCTGGGACGCTTCATCGAAGCGGGCGTTGGTGCACTCGGTCTTGGACCAGTAGTTGAGTTCCATGATCCGGGTGTAGTTCTCGAGCCAGTCGCCGATCTTGTCCTTGGCCGCGAAAACGGGCCAGTCATCAGGGAACTTCATGTAGGGAAGGTGGTCGTACCAGACGGGATCGTGCAGGTGGAGGGACTTGTACCGGTTCCGCCAGGAGTCGCCGGGTTTTTCGTTCTTCTCGATGATGATGGTGGGCACACCCAGCCGTCGCAGCCGTGCGCCGAGTCCAATGCCGCCTTGGCCTCCGCCGATGATCACGGTGTACGGCTGGTCTTCGTATCCCAGGCGGGCTTCCTCCTCCTCTTTGAGTTCCAGCCACGATTTGCGGCCCTTGCTGATCTGGTGCGCCACACCCTTCTCGCGGTTGGGGCCCTTTTTCTCCTCGAAGCCCTTCAGCTCTTTCATGGTGGTGAGAAGCGTCCAGCACTTGCCGTCGCGGAGACGCAAGTGGGCGTAGCCCCGCGCCTGGGAGGTTTCGAAGTCCACCCAGGCCTCGGTGTTCGCTGCGTCCCCGGTGGCATCCTCGGCGAGCGCCCAGTTGGTGGGCTGAACTTCCGCGAGCGTGGCATCCAGCATGCGCTTGATCTCGGCCTTGCCCTCGAGCGTCTTGAGGTTCCAGGTGAAGGATACGAAGTCGCGCCAATAGGGCTCGTCTTCAAACAGCTGTACTGCGGCGTCGATGTCCTTGCTGCGCAGCGCCTCATCGAACTGCGCCAGCCAGGCCTCCACGATGCCGTTTGGTGTTTCAGGCATGATTCCTCTTTCCGTTGCTTGCGGTGGGCCGCGTCCGGTTTTGTCGCCCCGCCCGGCCGTGACCCGCATCACAAGTAAAAGCCCCCTAGGGTTACAATCGAGTGACACGGCCCCCTCCCCGATTTCTTCGGGCGGTCCGAGCACGATTCGATGACGAGTTGGGAGATTGCGGATGCGGACGGGCACCGGCGCGATCACCCATCTTCGCGACCTGCGGTTTACCGCTCCGGCGGAGTATGCGCGCACGCTGCGCAAAGCCCACGAAGCCACCATTTCGGGCAACCCCGATCCCTCAATTTCTCCGGGCCTGATCAAGTCCTGGCAGCGTTCGCTGGCGCTGGGCATCGACCCTGATCAACACAGGCCGGTTCACCGGCACGACGTATCCGAAGCACGCTCGCTCAGCGCCGGGCACCGGTTGGCCGCCGTGATGCCGGCGTTGTCCCAGCTGCTGGCGGACGAGTCGTCGGCGGGGCGCCACCTGCTGATCGTCACGGACCGGCTGGGTGAGGTGCTGTGGCGGGTGGGCAGCCGGCAAGCGCTGAGGCTGGCCGACTCGCTCGAGTTTGTGGAGGGCGCCGACTGGTCCGAATCCGGCGTCGGGACCAACGCCATCAGCGAGGCCCTCGTGACCGGCGCGCCGGCGCAGTTATTCTCCGCCGAACACCTGGTGCGCACGCATCACGACTGGGCGTGCACGGCTGCACCCATCCGCGACCCGTTCACGGGCGAAGTGGTGGGAGTACTCGATGTTTCCGGCCCCTTCGAATCGGTGACACCGGACAGCCTCCGCATGGTGCGCTGCGGGGTGCGGCTGGCGGAGGAGTTGTTGAAGTCTGCCGGCGCTCCCGCGGCCAGGGAGCAGATCGGCGGCACGCATATGGGCGGGGTACGTTCGACGCTGATGCTGAGGTTGCTGGGTGACGCTCCCAGCGCCGAGCTCGACGACGGCACACGCCTTCCGCTGACGCTGCGCCGTGCGGAGATCCTGGCCCTGCTCGCCTCCAGGTCCCAGGGGTGGAGTGCCGATGAGCTGGCGTACCGATTGCACGGCGAGGACGGCGCGGCCACGGCTATCCGGACCGAGATGCATCGAATCCGCGGGATCCTCGGCAACGTGGTGGAACCAAACCCGTACCGCTTCTCGTCGGCAGTTCATGTGGTCACGGACGCATCGGTCGTTGCCGGCCACCTGAGGGAAGGCCGGGTGGCCCAGGCACTGGGCGCCTACCCTGCGAAGCTGCTCAACCGTTCGGTGAACCTGTCCATCGAGCTGATGCGGGACGAGCTGAATGAAGCCGTGGGCGCGTCGGTCCGCTCCAGCGGCGACGCACAACTCATCATGCAGTGGTGCGCCAGCGACATGGGTGCATCAGATACCGAAGGCGCGGCGGCCATTGCCAGCTTGATCGGGCCCGGCGATCCTCGCTTTCAGCTGGTCCGGGCCCGGATGGAGCGGGTGGACCGGGAACTGCAGACCTAGCTAGCCGGGGGCGGACTGGGCTGGCTAGGGGGTTGGTCTAGCCAGGAGCTGACCGGCTAGGGGGTAGGCGGCACAGCTCCCGGGCAGCCTTGGCCTTGCGGGTTTTTGATGCAGTCGTCGGCGTAGTTGCGGGTGATGGAACGCCACACACTGATGGTCTGAGGCGGCGAACTGAACTGGCCTTGACCAGGGATTGGCAGTGGCGGGCCGTTGTTGACGGAGTAAGTTCCCTGGAAGTGCGTCGTGAGCACCACTTGGAAATCGCCGGTCTGCGTGTAGACGTGGCTGGTGCGGGTCTTTTCACCCCAGCGGTCCTGCGGCAGAGGGCCGCCTGCGGATTGCTGGGGGCCAAGTGTTGTTCCGTCGCCGTAGCTCCAGGTGTATTGGGCCGGGGTCGCCACAACATGCACCTTCTGGGCCAGGATGGTGATGTCGAAAGTCTGCTCTGCCGAGTCCGTGAAGAAATTCGTCTCGGCTCCGCGAAGGGTATGCGGGCTCGGTTGGGCCGTGACGGTTCCTGCGGCCACGGGAAGCTTCTGGAACTCGTTCTGAATCAATGCCGCAATGCGCGGAAGCAGGTCCTCGGGTCGCGGATCGAAAAGGCAGGTGGGGCCCGAATGGAACGTCCAGGCGGGGTTAGGAATTCCAATTGGCGATTTCAACCACACCACTGGT
Source organism: Arthrobacter sp. CC3 (assembly GCF_039907775.1). Taxonomy (NCBI): domain Bacteria; kingdom Bacillati; phylum Actinomycetota; class Actinomycetes; order Micrococcales; family Micrococcaceae; genus Arthrobacter; species Arthrobacter sp. CC3. The sequence continues at coordinate 16,656 of NZ_JARCCY010000029.1, read as the reverse complement.
ATTCCATCTTTGCCGTCGGGCCCGTTCTTGCATTCCAACTGTCGCGATAAACAAGGTGTATCGAAATCGGCACCGCCCAAGTGGCACTGGAGTTCGTATTTGTACTGGTTGGGATCAGCCGGCAAGGTGCCCGGTTCAGCCCAGACAAATTCCCCGCTAGGGCCCACAGACCAACCCCCGACTTTGACCTCGTCAGTTCCCCAATCGCCGGTAATCGGCGGCTCTGACTCAGCTGCGAAAGTGAACCCCGGGGCACTGAGGATGGCTACGAAACACAGGGCAACTGTTAGCGCAGCTCGATGGAGCGCCCTCATTTCGCTAGCCAACTATGGGCTGGATGTTGTTGACGTACCAGGAACCGTCTTTGAAAACGGCCAGCATCAGATTTCCCTTGTCATCAGGCTTAGGGTCAGATTTGTGCAAGGTGCCATCGGCGTTGTAATAGGAAAGAGCGCCTTGGGAGACCTGGACGGGCACTTGATAATTACCATCGGCAGCCATCCGAAAAGTAGTACTTATCGCCGGAGTGTCCACTTTTCCTCCGACGATCCACCTGCCGTTCTCGTGCCAACCAGTAATCACCTTCTTTGCTCGCTCACAGGAGCTGCACGCCGAGCTGGTAATAGCCTCCAGCCCAGATACATCGCCAGTTTCGTAGCCGTAGCTAAGCAACTTGAACCAATAAGCCGCGAAAGCTTCCAGCCCTTCCTTCGTCTCCTCCTTGGCGGCTTCGGGCAGCACCGGAACGGGAACGTTCTGGGCTTTTCCCTTGGCGTCGGCGGGCTTGTAGGCCGCGGTGGGAGTCGGCGTCGGGCTTGGCGTGGACGAGGCAGAAGCGGAAGCCGAGGCGGACCCCGACGTACCCTCGTTCCTGGGCGTAGTGCCGCCCCCGTTGCACGCCGACAAAACCAGGACAGAAGCGACGAAAACTGCAGCGGTGGAATAGCGCAACCGTGCGGAAGGCAAAGTACGAGATGTCATGGGCAGCTATTCCCCCGATAGTTTCAAGACGTCCGAACGCCCGCAATAAATCCGGACGATGGTTAAAGGGTAACTGAGGTCACACTTTGGCGCTCAAAGTTATCCACAGCCTCCGGTGTATCACCCGCTGCTTCCGTTAAGAAGTCGCACCGCCCAGACTCCACCCCGAAAACAGCTGCCCAAGTTCAGCGCCTGCTCTTTGTTTACTTCCCACAAAAAAGCCAACAAAAAGCCAAACTAGCGTCAGAGGCGACCAGCCGTCCCCGCGAAAAGGACCCCTCAATGACGATTCAGGCAGCCGTTCCAACCATCGACGAAACAAGCGCGAAAATCCTTGAAACCGCCCGCCGTCAGGTCCTCGAAGACGGCATCGGCCTGACCCACCCGCAGCTCGAGGAGGTCCTCCGCCTCCCGGACGCAGCCCTTTCCGCCGCGCTGCAGCTGGCCCACGAAGTACGCCTCAAGCACTGCGGGGAGGATGTCGAAGTGGAAGGCATCATCTCCATCAAGACCGGCGGCTGCCCCGAGGACTGCCACTTCTGCAGCCAGTCCGGCCTCTTTGACAGCCCGGTAAGAGGTGTCTGGCTGGACATCCCCGAACTCGTCAAAGCCGCCAAGGAAACCGCCGCGACCGGGGCCACCGAGTTCTGCATCGTCGCCGCCGTCCGCGGCCCCGACATCAAACTCATGAACCAGATCAAGTTCGCGATCGACCGCATCAACGAGGAAGTGGACATCAACATCGCCTGCTCCCTGGGCATGCTCACCCAGCGCCAAGTGGACCAGCTCGCCGAATGGGGCGTGCACCGCTACAACCACAACCTCGAAACCGCCCGCAGCTACTTCCCCGAAGTCGTCACCACCCACAGCTACGAAGAACGCCTCGAGACCTGCAACATGGTCAAGGCCGCCGGCATGGAACTGTGCTGCGGCGCCCTGATCGGCATGGGCGAAACCCTGGAACAGCGGGCCGAACTCGCCGCCCAGCTCGCCGCCCTCGAACCCCACGAAGTCCCGCTGAACTTCCTCAACCCCCGCCCCGGCACCCCGCTGGAAAACCAGGGCATCATGGACGGCAAGGACGCCCTTCGCGCGATCGCCGCGTTCCGCCTCGCCATGCCCCGCACCGTGCTGCGCTACGCCGGCGGCCGGGAACTGACCCTCGGCGACCTCGGCACCCGCGAAGGCCTCCTCGGCGGCATCAACGCCGTCATCGTCGGCAACTACCTCACCACCCTCGGCCGCCCCGCCACCGCCGACCTCAACCTCCTCGTGGAGCTGAACATGCCCATCAAGGAACTCCAAAAGACACTATGACCGCCGTGCAGACGAACTCAACCACTGGGGTTTCGACCAGCCCAACCAGCGATCCGGCACAGTATTGCGGGCACTGCGGCGAGCCGTCCGACGACGGCGCCGGCCCGACGTCGGACGTTCACCTCCACTGCGGTGAACGGCTCACGCTGGAACCGCCGCGCTACTGCGCCGCCTGCCGGCGCAGCATGAAGGTCCAGGTCACCCCGCTCGGCTGGACCGCAGAATGTTCCCGGCACGGCGTCACCGTAATGAGAATGCGTCCTTAAGACACTGGCCATCGCCTGCCGCCGGCTGAACAATAGGGCTCATGATGTTCACACACGAAGACGGCAATCCCATTCTGAACCTTGACGATGACCAGTCGTGGAAGCTCCTGGAGGGCACCAAGCACGGCCGGCTGGTTGTGACCGTGGGCGGCGAACCGGATATCTTCCCGGTCAACTACGCCGTGGGCGGCCGCAAGCTGTATCTCCGGACAGCTCCGGGGAACAAGCTTGCAGAGCTGACCATCAACGCCAAAGTCCTCTTTGAGACGGACGGCATCATGTCAGACGAGGCCTGGTCCGTGGTGCTTCGCGGAACAGCGCGGGTCCTGGACCAGTCGGCCGACATCGCGGTGGCGGAATCGCTCGGCTTGAAGCCGTGGGTGCCCACGCTGAAGGACTTCTACGTTGAGATCGAGCCGGTTGCGGTCAGCGGACGGCACTTCCAGTTCGGGGAACATCCGGAGCGCGAAATCTAGGGACGGCAGCCGCCTAAACTTAATTCATGGCTGACCAGCTGACTCCCGAACGGCGCAGCTGGAACATGTCCAGGATCCGGGGCAAGAACACCAAACCGGAGCTGCTCGTGCGGAGCCTCCTGCACGCCAAGGGCTACCGCTACCGGTTGCACGGCAGCGCCCGCGGCGGCAAACTCCCGGGCAATCCGGACCTGGTGTTCGCGGGGCGGCATAAGGTCATCTTCGTCAACGGCTGTTTCTGGCATTTCCACGACTGCAAGGCCGGGCAACACGCTCCCAAGGCGAACGCGGAGTTCTGGGAGGCGAAACGGACCCGCACCAGGAACCGCGACGCCGAACAGCGCCGGCTCCTGGAAGCCTCCGGCTGGAAAGTACTCACCGTCTGGGAATGCGAACTCAAGAACGCCTCTGCCCTGGAAGAACAGCTGGAGCAGTTCCTCGCCTGACGCGGGCCCTACCCCGCCCCAGAAACCGCCCTACGACGCGCGGCGGGCTGCCAACGCAGCGTTGAACGCTGCCGCCGACGCGTCGCTGCTGTTGATGCGCCAGTCCGTTTCTTTCTGCATATGGAACCAGACGAAGCCCTCCACGTCCGCCTGGGCTGCCAGATAGCTCACCAGGTCGGTATTCCACTGCGCTTTTGAGCCGCCGGCTTCGGCCGACGCAACCTCTGCGATCAGGATCGGGAGTCCGGGCGCAAGTGTCCGCAATTGCGCAATGCCTGGCGCGAAGAGATCCTGCGGCGACATCCAACTGCTCCACGACGCCGACGTCCCCCAGTTATAGCCGTCGAGGGCAACAACGTTCACGTAGCCGGCGCCCGGGAACAGTCCGGCAAGATCGGTCGAGCCAAAGTACGGAACGTTCGGGCTCCATACCCAGTCCACGTTGCTGGCGCCGGTTGCTGCAACGACGTCGTGCACGTGCCGCCACGCCTGTACATAGTCGCCGGGCTGGTTGCCGTTCACACCCTCCGCCCACGGGTACCAGTTGCCGTTCATCTCGTGGGCGAACCGTAGCTGGACCGGCTGACCCCACGATGCCAGCGCCTGCCCCCACTGCGTTATGTAGGCGTCAAAGTCGCCCGCGGCGATCCTGTCCAGGGCGTACGTTGGCTGCGCCAGGCCGCCGCCCCAGGCCCACGGTTCCCACGTGATCAAGGGGACGGCTCCGCGGGACCGCACTGCATTCAACTCCGCGATGGGCGGTGCCTGCAGGAAGTCCTTGTAGAACAACACGGTGGACGGGCTCTCCCCCGATATCCGCGCCACTTCGTCCAGCTCGGCTCCAGCCAGCGGGCCGCCCGGCGTGGCCGCCCCAAAGCGGAGCGCCGCCGTGCTCACCGGAGGAATGGCCGGGGCCGAAGAAGTCACGGTGAACACTGCCGAGGACTTGATGGAGGAGGTTTTCGCTGTGATGGTCAACGCCCCCGTGGCCGCCTCGGGGATGGTGATTGAGGTGCTGAAGGTGCCCGCTGCCGCCGTCTTGAAGGAAAACGTGGTGGAGCCTATTATCACGGTTCCCGTGGTGGAAGCCTTGAATCCTGTTCCGCTCACTGTCACCGCCGATCCGACGGGCCCGGTATTGGGGTTCAGGTACACCTGGGCGGCAGCCGGTGCTGCCTGGACGGGCTGAATGGCCGCCAAGCTGAGGCCCAGTGCCACCGCCAGGCCCGAAACAAGCATTTTCACTATCCTGAACACAGCGTCCCCGCAATCGGCTGGTGGCCTGAGAAGCCACAGGTCAGTTCAGTGCCGGCAGACACTTGTCCCGATCTTAAAGCTCAACCGGCCTTCCCCGATCAAGATTGGCGCAAATTTTTCCGGAAAGCGCATTCCAGCTCCGTGGGAGCCCTACTGTAAAAGAGGCAAGGATGTGTCCCGCACCCGTTATCCCGGTTGTGCAGGCCCAAGGGAAGGGGTGTCCAATGGATGGACAGGATGGCGCCGGCCAGCCGTACGTCGACCCCTCCGTGCTGCAAACACTCCGCTGTGAACTCGAGCCCGACGCCGAGTACTGCACCGTGTTCGTGAACAGCTACATCCAGCAGTTGCCCCGGCGGCTCGACCGGCTCCGCCACGCCGTGGAAGCCATGGACCTCGACGCAGCCATGGACGCCGTCCTGAGCGTGAAAACCTCCAGCATGATGGTGGGCGCGGCGTACCTGGGCCGGCTCGCGGATGAGCTCGAAACCATCCTCAAGCACTTGGAATCCCATCCGGAAGCCGTGCCGGAGCATCCGCCCCGGCTTCAGCTCGCGCTCCTGGAAAGCATGGACGCCTGCACCGACCAGACTGTGGCCGGCCTCTCGGCTGCCGCAGCGGCCTAGCCCAGCCCACAGTCCCGGCCGCCCGGGTCCAGCTCCGCGTATCAGCGCTCGGCAGGAGCCAGGCGGTAACCCACACCGCGCACAGTCTGCAGCCAGCGCGGGTTCTGCGGACTGTCGCCCAGCTTCTTGCGGAGGTTACCCATGTGCACTTCCACGGACCGCTCGTCCGCCTCGGAGATGTAGCCCCCGACGTCGTACGGTTCGTCGCGCAGCCGCTTCACCAGTTCGGATTTGGTCCGCACCATCCGGCCCGCCTCAAGAAGCGCGTGCAGCAGGTCGAACTCGGTGCGGGTCAGATGCAATTCGCGTCCGTCCACACTCACGGTCCGCGCGTCGTAGCTGAACTCAAGCCCGTTGTGCGTCAGCGTCCGGCCGTTGCCGGCAGCCACGGCAGGTGCCTTGCCACCGGAGGCGGAGTCCGACGTCGAACGCGGACGGCGCATCATGGCGGCGACTCGTGCGCGCAGTTCGCGGGGACGGAAGGGCTTCGTCAGGTAGTCGTCCGCGCCCGATTCCAGCCCGATGAGGGTGTCCAATTCCTCCGCCCGCGCGGTCAGCATCACAATATAGGCGTCGGAGAATTCCCTGATCTGGCGGGCGACTTCAAAGCCGTCAATGTCTGGGAGGCCCAGGTCCAGGGTGATGACTGCGGGATTGAGCTCCTTGGCGGCAACCACGCCGGCCGCCCCGCTACTGGCCACTTGGACATCGAACCCGGCCTGGACAAGCACAACCCGCACCAGTTCACGGATGTCGTGATCATCCTCGATAACCAGACCCACACGTGATTCACTCATCGCAGCCCCCTCAGTCCGCTCGATACCGTCAGAAGTATAGCGCCCGCCGGATATCGTGGGGGTATGCGTCCAGTAAACCGCACGTCGAAATTTAGCTTGCCATGAGCGGCAACGTCACCTGGGACATCAAGTCTGGCCGGATCCTGTTCTTCCGCCGGCCCTTTCACGAGTACTCCCTGCGGGGACGGGTCACCCTGAGCCAGATGCCGCTGTCCATCACGGCGGCGCTCACGGCCGTCCTGATGTTGTTGTTTTTTCCGGTCACACTGGGTAATCCCCTGTTTCTCGCGTTCCTGGCCACGCAGGTCCTGATCCTTGCGCTGTGCTACTTCACTCCCTGGGACCGGTTGCCGTTTACCAGCTTCCTGGTGATTCCCATCCTTGACTTCATCTCGATCGCGCTGGGCCGGGAGGGTGGGCAGGAGAGCCTGACGGGCATCAGCCTGTTGGCGGTCTTTCCCGTCATCTGGCTATGCGCCTCAGGGCTGTACCCCCGGGCTTCGCTGCTGGTCTCGTTCCTCGGCCCCTTGGGCATTATCTGGGTGCCGTTGTTCCTTCGCGGCGACGTCACCGGGCAGGACCTGGCGCGGACCCTGCTGCTGCCGGTGATGATGCTGGGGATCGGCGTCTCGGTGAGCGTCTTGACGCTGAGCATGGTCCGGCAGCAGCGGGACCTGGAAGAGAAGGACGCTCAGCTGCGGGTCACACTCAAGGAGAGCAAGCGGCAGGAAGAACTGCTGAATTCCGTGCTGGAGACGGTTCACCTGGGCGTGCTGGCTGTGGACGCCGACGGGCACGACATCCTGATGAACCGCAAACAGCGGGAGAACCACCGGCTCGCCGCGCCGGCGGGAAACGGCGACCCCAACGAATCCCAGCTCCTGGTGTTCCGAGCGGACCGGACCACCACCGTCCCGGTCGACGAGCGGCCGGTCCGCCGCGCCGTGATGGGCGAAAGTTTCACGGACAATCTGGTGTGGCTTGGCAGCGGCAGTGACCAGCGGGCCATCACCACCAGCGCCCGCGCCATGCGGGACCAGGACGGCACCTTCGCCGGCTCGGTGATCGTGTTCAGCGACGTCACCGACCTGGTCAACGCCCTTGCCGCCAAGGACGACTTCGTGGCCAACGTTTCCCACGAATTCCGCACTCCGCTGACCTCGATCCTGGGCTACGTGGAGCTCCTGCTGGACGACCACGACGGTGTACCCGATCCGCACCGTGATGCCCTCATGATCATCCGCCGCAACTCCCAGCGGCTGTTGGGGCTTGTATCGGACTTGCTGTCCAGCCGGAACGGGCAACTCATCGTCAGCCCGCAGGCCGTGAATGTGGCCGAGCTCGTGCGCGGCAGCGTCAGTGCCGCCCTCCCCCGCGCCGCTGCCGCCAAGGTACGGCTCGTTGCCGACGCCCCCGACCGGCTGGATGCCCACGTCGATTCGGGGCGCATGTCACAGGTCCTGGACAACCTCGTGTCCAATGCCATCAAGTACTCGCCAAACGGTGGCGACGTTGTGGTGTCGCTGGACTCGGACGGACCGGACCTGGTGTGCCGGGTCAGCGATACAGGCATGGGAATGAGCGAGAAGGACCAGGCCGAGGTGTTTACGAAGTTCTTCCGGACCGGCAACGTGCGGAACACGTCCATCCCCGGAGTGGGGCTGGGCCTGTCCATCAGCAAGGCCATTGTTGAAGCACATGGCGGCAGCATCCAGTTGCGGAGCACGCTGGGAGAAGGAACCACGTTCACGGTCAGGGTGCCGGTCTAGCGGCCTGCCTACCCCGGCGTCCGAGACCGCCGGACACGGCGCTCCGACCGCCGGCCTGCCGGCCGCGGTCAGCCCTATGGCCGGTACTGCTCAATCAGAGTCCGGGCCATCGCCTGCGCACGCTTGGCGGCGCCGGCATCGCCTTCCGTCGCGGAGATGATGGACCCCTTCATAAGGATGTGCCACGAGCGGGAGAAATCCTCGGTGTCGCGGAGTCCCGCCTCCTCGGCGAGCTGCTGGACGTGGCCGCGGATCCTGGCAAGATAGTCGATGCTTGCCCGTCCCAGCGGATGGTTGGCGCCCATTTCCAGCAGGACGTTGATGAAGGAGCATGCTTCAAAATCGTCGCGACTGAACCAGTCGCCGAAGACGTCGAAGATGGCCAGTAGCTGCTCGGTGGGCGTGCCGCCGCGGCGCCGTGCGTCCGCGACGATCATGTCCACGGTCCAGACTCGGTCGCGCTGCTCCAGGAAGGCAAGTACCAGTTCATCTTTGGAGGCAAAGTGCCGGTAGAACGTTGCCTTGGCTACGCCCGCGCTGCTGATCAGCTCGTTGACGCCCACATCGCGGATACCCCGGCGTGCGAACAGCTGGTATGCCGTGTCCACGATCCGCTGCCTCGCGTCGGCGAGGCTGATCGCAGCCTCGGCCTCCGGGGCAGGCTCAATCACTGAGTGGTCTGGCGTGGGGTTCATTACAAATAGTCTAGCGCAAAGGGGAGACAGACTTGTCTGTCTGAGATAAAATTCTTTACATTCCGGTCGGTCGAATTCCCAGGCGTTTGAGCCAGAGCGCTTGTGCCACAGGAGGGTAAGAGATGCCGAAGAAATTGCTGTCAGCCGCAGTGTCCCATCAGGGGGATCCGTGGCAGGCGCGGTCCGGGATCCATGCCGTTGGGGGGCGCGTACGCGGGCGCGTGAATCTTGAGCCGATTCGCCACCAATCGTGGGAAATCATCAATGCAATCCTGACGGACAATGACCCGGAGGGGTCAGAAAACCGCAATCAGCTGCGCCGTTGCCTCAACAAAAACCGGGGCAACCCTGAGAGGGCCTTGCTCATGCACCTCATGTCAATGCCGGGCCGCTCCGCGCCCGCAGTCATTGATTAAGTCCTGCCTGCCGCACCACTTCGCCCCAGGACTGTTGTGCCAGGTCAGCAACAGCTGCCAGGATGTCCGACGGCGGCAGGGACAGATCAAGCGGGTACTCCACCACGTCGATGTCCGTGTGAAGGATGCGGCGGAGTTTCATTTCCCCCGAGCCTGCGTACACAAGCCAGGCAGTGGGGACGCGTAGGGCCGTACAGTAGGCCAGCATCTGGAAGTGGTCCGCGGACAATGACGCGCCCTGGTCCGTGGCCGCCCGGTACTTGGTGTCGTAGACCACCACGGGGCGGCCGCCCAGGAGGTGGACTGCGTCCGGATTCACGGTAAGCCGGTCCGAGTCGCGCACCGCCTCGTTCAGCAGGGCGTTGTACTGCAGCCGCATCTCGCCGGGATAGGCGGCCATGGCTTCGCGGAGGGCAGTGCCCACAAAGTCTTCGAAAACCTGGCCCATGTCCACAACGAACGACGCCGTCTGCTGCTTTCCGTCGCCGGCTTCGGCTGAGGCGTTGCGCAGGATCACCTCGGAGAGGCGGAGCACCGCGTGGTACCGCGCGTTCATCCTCGTCGCCTGCCACGGCGGCAGGGGCGCTCCGGACTGAAGCCGCGTGACGGCGTCGAGCTTTCCCTTCAGCTGCCGCAGGCGGCTCTGGACGTCCGGCCGCACGCGAGGAACCTGGGCCATGCGCTCCAGGGCGGCCCGCAGGATGCGGTTCTCGGCGATGTCTTCGGTGAATTCGTCATACGAAACTTCCAGCGGCACCAGCATGCCGGGGCGGCGCGAGATCTGGTCCGAGATCCGGATCCTGCCCTTCACGGTCCGCAGCGATTCGTCCACTGTGAGGTAACCCTGCAGGACCCCGCGGCTCAGGGCACGGTCCGCCAGCTGTGCCAGCGATTCAGCCAGCGCGCTCCACAGGTCCGAGTCCTCGACGGCGGCCACGGGGTCGTCGCGGAAGCCCTGGTTCCCGGCATAGCTGAGGAGGAACAGCAGCCGGCTGAGGCCCAGGCGGTCTTTGGGCCGTACTTCCAGCTGCACCGTGGGCGTCCGCACGGACCCCACCATGCCCACCGGCTCGATCCTGAACAGGCCCATGCCCATGGGGGACGCCTTGGCCAGGCCGCTGGCGTTCAGGAACGCGGCACTGGCGGCGTCAAGCTTGTCCACCACGCCGCCGGACAGCTCGTCCAGGACAATGTGGCGGACGGCCTTGTCGGCACTGGACGGCTGCCGCGCCGGCAGTGGCGGTACCGCGACGGCGGGCCTTAAGCCTTGAGCCGGCAGCAACTCGTTAGCGGGACGCAAGGCGGCCCAGCAGCTGCTCCAGCCCGAAGCGCTCCTGCAGCTGGGCCCGGTTCAGCTGGCCATGGTAGTGCTCTTCAAGGAGCGGCATGAGCTCGTATTTCCAGATCCGGCGCAGGCCCGCGGGAGTCTGGGCGGCCTTCTTCATGAAGTAGGACGGCCCGATCATGAGGTCGCGGTCCCACTCATCAATCGCGTCGTTGAGGGCGTCCAGGAGGAGCGCCGGGGTGGTGTCCAGGTTCCGGGCCTGCAGGAAGCGAAGCAAAGAACCCTTCACCGGTTCAGTCTTGGGGTGCAGCTCAATGAAGGAGAACCGCCGGCGGATGGCCGCATCCATCATGGCGATGGACCGGTCCGCGGTGTTCATGGTGCCGATGATGTACAGGTTGTCCGGCAGCGTGAACGGCTCGTTGGGGCTGTACTGCAGGTAAATCCGGTCGTCGCGGTACTCCAGCAGGAAGTAGAGCTCGCCGAACACCTTGGCCAGGTTGGCACGGTTCATCTCATCGATGATCAGGAAGTAGGGCTTCTTCTCGTTGCCGGGTTTGGCAGCCTCTTCCGCGAGGCGGCGCAGCGGGCCGGCCACCAGCTTGAAGGAAACCTGCCCCTCGTCCGTTTTGTCAGGCCGGAAGCCTTCGAAGAAGTCCTCATAGGCGTACGACGGGTGGAACTGCACCAGCTTGACGCGCTCGTCGGTGCTGTCCCCGGCAAGTTCGGCCGCGAGGTGCTTGGCCAGGTAGGTCTTGCCTGTTCCGGGCGGACCGTAGAGCACCAGTTGCCGGTTCTCTTCCAGGAGTTCGGCAATTTCCTGCAGCGGCTCCAGGTCCATGTGCAGGGACGCGGCGAACTCCTCCGTCAGCGGACGGAACCCCTCCGGGACGGGTTCGACGACGGCGGCAGGCTCGGCGGCGTCGTCGGCCTCCGCTTCCGCTTCGGCGGGCAGCAGCGCCTGCAGCGCCTGCACTACCCGGGTGACATCGACGATGACCCCGGGCGTGGCCAGCTGGCGCTGGACGTGGCGGGGAAGGTCCGCCATGCTGTGCGCGTCGTCGAACCAGCGGACCTTGCGGCGCATCCGGCGGTTGTCCTCGTTGTGCTCGGGCTCGCCGAGCACCCCGCCCAGTCGGACGGCACCGGCGTGCTGGTACAGGACCAGGTCGCCCGGCTTCATGACCGTGAGGAAGGCGAAGACGGCGGTCTTGTTGTCCTCGCGCTCCACGTAGCCGAGGTGCTTGTAGTCCTCGTCCACGGCGTGCTGCACGACGCCCGCGGTGACGCCGGCATCCAGGAGGCGCAGATGCTCGACGTCGAGCGTCACCTTCTCCTCCCCGTGCCACGCCGCCAGGAGGTCCTTCACGTCATGGTGCGTGCGCAGCAGCCAGGCACGGCGGCCCGGGTCCCCCACCTTGCGCCACTGGCTCACCAGCTGGCGGGCGTACCAGTCGATGCGCTGGCCGGCCTGCTTGTCCAGGTAGAGGCGGATACGGTGGATATCAGCGGTAATTTCGGCTTCGCTGTCACCCTTGGCGCCTCCCACCAGGGAGGCGAACGCGTCCCGGATTTCCTGCCGCTCCACGTCAGCCACCACCGGCTCGAAGTAACTGGGCCAGGCCAGGTACTCAATGCTGCGGCGGATGGCCGGCTGGTCGTCCGGGGTTCCGGACGCGAGCTGATGGAATGCGAGGGGGTCCTTCAAGGCCTTGGTCACAGCATTCGTAGACTGCTGGTCAACATGCTGCACGAAGCGGCACAGCCACTTCAGGTGGTCCCAGATGGTCCAGTTGAACTCGGCGGTGCGGTCGCGGATAACGCCGTGGTCCGTCATGCCTTCGTAGAGCTCGTCCGGGAGTTCCAGCGGAAGCTCCAGCCAGGAGGCCGCTTCAGCCACGCGGGCACGCTTGACCTTCAGCGACTTGACCTCGTGCGCCAGCGGCAGCGACTGCAGGAACAGAAGCTCGACCGCCAGCTGTTTGGCTGCGCGGGAGGCATCCGAGAGGTTTTGCCGCAGGTTGGTCATCATGGGCGCCTTGGAATCCGCGACGCCCCGCTCCAGCCGCTCCAGCAGTTCGCCGGCAGCTGCCGTGGTCCATGTCTGGGTCCGTCCGTCCAGTGCTGACGGCTTTCCCTGCAGGCCTGCCCCGAGGACAAACCACGCCGCGTCCTCGATCTCCTTGGAGATTCCGGGGGCGCGGGTCATGGCAGGCTTCGCGGTGGGGGTCATGCGTTCAAATTTACAGGCTTAACCTGAACGGCAGCACCATGGGGCACTATAAGTTACTGCCCGGTAGGGCTTTGGCCATTATGTATGTTTACATGGCAGCGCCGCCGGGTCGCGCCTGGTTGGCGTCCTTGGCCACGCCCGGCATCCGTGGCTTTCGGCCCTAGGAAGGGCGGCGGGGACGGCCATAGTCTGGCGGCACTACGAGGAGCGTGCCATGACTTTTAACGAGCTGACCCAAAAGACATTCGCGGCGATCCGGGCAACGGGGCTCAGCCGTGGACCGGACAGGTGGATCGGCGGCGTCTGCGGCGGAATCGCAGCCAAGCTTGGCGTGGACCCCAACGCGGCCAGGATCGTTTTCCTGGTGCTGTCCCTGATACCGGGCCCTGCCGTCACGTTCTACATCTGGGCCTGGATACTCCTGCCGGACAGCACCACACACCTTCTGTAACCACAAAGCTGTTGTTGGAGGTCTCCGGAACCCTCGAGCGATCGGGTTGTCGTGTCTTCTGGGCACGGTACTCCTGTAGCTGTCCCACCGAAATTAGCTGTCCCTACCGAAATGTAACTGGCCAGTAATTGGGTTACACGCGCCGGCATGCTCAGATCCCGAAACCGCCGATCCCGTGAGAATGTCAATCCCGTGTCCGGCGCGCAGGGTAGCGGATAGGCTTGGAGTTCCTTCTGGGAGGGGAAACGATTCATGGTGCTTGATGCGGGCGGCCTGAAGCTGGCGCTGGGCGTCGTCTCGCTCACGCTGTGCCTGCTGTTTTTCGGTTCGTTCCGCCGGACCCGGTCCGCGCACAGCGGCTGGTGGTCGGTTGCCCTGGTTTTCCTGCTCTTCGGAAACATCGCATACCTGCTGACCGGAACGTCGCAGCAGGTCTGGGCGGATCCGGCCGGCAACGCCCTGCTGGTGGCTGGGGCCTTCAGCGTGTGGGCGCGGGCTCGCGTTCCCTGAGGCTGCTCCCGACGCCGCGGTGGGAGCTGATCGCCGCGCCCCTCGTGACGGCGGTGGCGTCGTTGCTGGAGAATCCGGCCGCCAACGCCTGGTCCGGGGGCGCGGTGTATTTGGCGATGATGGCCATCGGCATGGCCCTGGCAACATGGGAGCTGTGGCTGTTGAAGCCTAGCGACTCGGAAACCCACCGTGCCCTGGCGCTGGCCGCGGGGATCCTGGCCATCTACTATCTCTGCCGCTTCGTCGTCTATCTCCGGGAAGGACCCGATGGGCCGAACTTCGCCACCTATTTCAGCCCCGCCGTGACCAGCGTGCTCACAATCGTTCTTCTGGTCACGGTGTCCTTCAGCGTGACCGCCCTGAGCAACGAACAGCTCATCAACGGGCTCAACGAACGCGCCACCCGCGACGGCCTGACCGGGCTCCTGAACCGCACGGCCTTCATGGAACTCGCCGCAAAGGAAATCCACCGAGTGCACGCAGCAGGGTCCGTCTCCACGGTGATCCTCGCCGACCTGGACCACTTCAAGGCCCTCAACGACGGGCACGGCCACGCCGCCGGGGACGCCGCGATCCAGGCCTTCGCCGCGGCCTGCCGGGCCTCGGTCCGCGACACCGACTTCGTCGGACGGTACGGCGGGGAGGAATTCATCATCCTGCCACCCGGGGCCGGACCGGAGAGCGCCCGGATCATCGCCACCCTGATCAGCCGCCGCATGGCCCAGGCCCAGACGCCAGCCGGGGTCACGTTCCCGACCGTGAGCTACGGCGCCGCTCCCAGCACAATCGCCGACCCGGATCTGGGACGCATGATCGCGGAAGCGGACACCGCCCTATACCGGGCCAAGGCCCTCGGACGGAACCGCGTGGTCTGCTCAGACCCCCGGCTTTAGCGCCGGACAACTTCTGTGACTGATAGCTTGGCTCCGCCAACGACAGCAAGAACCGACCTTGCTACAGTGAGCATGTCCCGCCGGTCCCATCCCGGCCGGACATCCTTTTGTCCGTCGCTGTTCCCGAGGGATCGTCAGCGGCATCCAGCTCCCTGACAAGGGGAGGTGACCGCTCCATCCCGGGGTCTCTGTCCTTCGTCGGCAGGCGGGCGTACCCTGAGCGCACACCGGGTACGTGCGCGATACAATGCCCCTCACTAGGCGTGCACTCAGAAAGGCAGCATTCAACGCAGATGAACATCAAGGATCAGTGGGACCGCCTCGATCCCTCCACACAGAAGTGGGCTCATCGATAATCCGGGTGTCTGATCCTGCCCCGCACCATCACCTCGACTATTTGCAAGGAGACCGGCACCGACGAAGGTGACCGGCACGGCGAGACCGTGCTCGCCCAGGAGGACCGCGATTTCATCCAGGCGAAGGCACACGAGGCGGAAACTCCGCCACGGGAATACCGTTTCTTCGACGCAACACAGCCCTGAAAGGCCGGGCACCGCTGCCGCCAGGCAGGGTGATGCCCGCAGAACCGCCCTGCCGAGGGGTTCCGGACAGGCCGCCACGAGAGTAAAGTGACCCGAACCCTCGCTCTGATATCGGGGGCACGCGACCGGGACGGCCTGCGGCACCCGGTCATCAGCTACAGCTGCAAACACTGCGGCAACCACTACTCCCACCAGGCACCGGAAGACTGGCGCCGCCCGGCTGGCAGTGGTACGCCTAAACACGCACCGGCCGAAGGCGGCTCACCACAGACGGAGACCCGCGCGCTCCGGTCCGACGCCCACCCGGTACACGGCGAACACTAAAACTGATAGGGCTAGGTCGTCTCAGATCCCCGGAATGGACGCGACCGCGCATCCCCGCCCCCACCTCCACGGAGTGGTACAATATGTGGTACGACTATGGAAGGAGTACGTCATGGCGATCACCGCCTCGCAGGCCAGGGCCGGGCTGTTTCCTCTGATTGAGAAGGTTAACGCCGACCACACACCCATTGAAATTGTGTCCAAAAAGGGCAGCGCCGTCCTGATGTCCCTAGCGGACTTTGAGGCGCTGGAGGAAACGGCCTACCTGCTGCGGACGCCGGCGAACGCGGCGCATTTGCTTGAAAGCATCGCCCAGCACCGGGCCGGATCGGCGGTTCAACGGGAACTGGCAGAGTGAACGTCCTCTTCACCGAAAAGGCTTGGGAGGACTACGTATACTGGACCGCGACTGACAGGGCTATGGTCAAGCGGATCAATCTGCTGATCAAGGACTGCCAGCGCGATCCTTTCGCGGGCATAGGCAAGCCCGAAGCCCTCAAGCATCAGCTTTCCGGATACTGGTCCCGAAGGATCACGGAGGAACACCGGCTCGTCTACGCCGCGGAACCCGCGCAGCTCATCATAATCGCCGCCCGCCACCACTACTGACACCGGGCATGCAACGCCGGGAGGGGGTCTGACCCAACCGTCACAACCTGCCCGCCGAGGCCCAATGTTGACCTGGATCAGGCCGTCACAGCGGTGTTGAATCAAACTGTCACAATCATGCAGCCCGGCGATCATCGCAACATCAGGCAGTTGACCTTCAGCGCGGACGCACCGAGCCCGGTGACCTTATCCAGGCGGTCGCCCTGGTCATATTCATCGCCGTCCGGCCTCATCGGGCAGGATCCGGCGCCTAGAGACGCAGGCGTGGAACGCGGCTCCGGTCCAGCAGAGCTGGCCGGCGGCGTTGGGGTCGGCTAATCCAAAAAGGCCGAACGACGAGGCCGGTTACTCACCGTGTCAGCACCGATCACCCTCGTTCATGAGGAGGCTTCTCGGCAACGCAAGACCGTCCCCACGGAAAACGACGTTCGCCCGGCACGGTTCTTGGCGCCTTTTGAGCACCGGAACGCACTTCCACCCTCAGCCGGCAAACGCAGCACCGCCGGGCGTCCCGACGGATACAACGGCACCCCCGTGAGAGCCACCAATTCGATTTATCAAGTCCATTGACAAAATGTACAAAACTCCGGACTCATAGCACGTCTTTCGGACGGGGGCCAGAAAGATAGTCGCCAGCGAGTGGGTCGACCCGAAGACGTGACTGATTTTCCGTTTGGGGGCGGGATTGTTAGCGGCCGTGAAAAACTGCCCATAGGCGGCCACATAAGTGCCCACTGATGGCCAGCAAAAGTGCCCATTGGTG
>NZ_JARCCY010000028.1:0-68021 GCF_039907775.1 Arthrobacter sp. CC3 | reverse complement strand
ACGATTAACAGGTTCCCAGCCGAAAGTCCGATTAAACCGCCGAAAGTCACCAATAAACGCGACTGTAGTACTAGGCGTCCGACTGCTTGTTGCGGATCTGAAGCAGGTGCTGCTGCAGTTTTGCTTCGGCATCCCGCCGCCGGCTGGCCTGCTCGCGCATGGCCCGCGTCGCGGCGGAACCCAGTGGATTCATCAAACCGGTCACATGTTTGGGGGTCGCTGCCGGACCGGCGGCAGGGACGGCCATCACTTCCTCGCTCATGCCGGTATCCTGACATCCGCGCCCGCCCCACGAAACCCCCGGCACGGGAGCGTTACAGGATCGGAACCTGCCCCCGGTCCGGACGAGCCGCGGCTACCCATGCCGCCTGCTGCGGGGTGATGCGTAGTGGTGCTCATGATGCAGGTGGTGGCGGGTGTGTTTCGGGTAGCGGCCACTCGTGACCGTCCCCGCCCTTCCTCCCTATCTTGGACTCACCGGCGCTGCGCTGGAAGTGGACTTCCACAGGCAAGTCGCCGGACCGCTAACGGGAGGGGATGGACGTTATGGGTCTCAGCGTGAAGTCAGGAAAGAACAAGACCGCTCCGGAACCAGGGCAATCTGACCGGGCCGCAACGCTGGAGCAGGCGCCGCGGCGGTACCGCGCCCGCATCAACAGGGCCCCGGTCCTGGACCGCATGCGCGTGCAGGAGCTTGCCGGGGACATCCATTCCCAAAGCCGGCTCCTTGAATTCCTTAACCTTTTCCTGGTCCTGCTGCCCTCCAGGGTGAACAATGTGGCAGGTGCCTTGGCCAGCGGAGACCCTCAGGCTGCGAGCGCGGCCGCCCAGAGCCTTGCATCGTCCGCCGCGATGGCCGGAGCAGCCCGGCTGGAACTCGTTGCCCTGCTCGTCGACAGCGATCTCCGCATCGGCCGGATGGACCGGGCCCGCGAGACCGGCCGGCGCCTCGGACCGGACGCCGCCGAGCTGGCATCAGCCCTGTCCCGGCTGCTGACAGGCCGCTGACAGGACCTCAGGCAGCAATCCGGAGCTGCCCGGAATGCTGGTGCTGCCCGCGCTGCGGACCCTATTCAAAGCGTGTGGCCGTCACCGCTGTGTTGCCGCGGATGAGGCTGAATGTCGCGATGACCGCTCCGAGGGCCAGGACCAGGCTGAGGCCCAAGGCCAGGAAATACTCGGGCGCAGGCCACGTCACCCGGTACGTGTCGTCAATGAAGGCCACCATGAGCCAGGCCACGAGGAACCCCAGGCCGACCGAGAGAAGCACCACGGTCAGGAGCGGGACGGCCGCCTCACGCGTGATGATCCGGCGCAGGACCGAGACGGGCATCCCCATCAGCCGCATCAGGCCGAGAACTCTCTTCCGGTCCAGGATGGCGGAGGCGGTGGCGACCGCCAGGGACAGTCCGGCTATGGCGATTGCGACAAACATGCCGAGGTAGGCGAGCACCGCCAGGCCCTGGATCAGGCGCGTGGAGGACTGCAGCTGGAGGTCCAGCCGGGCAGTGGCCGGGATGGCCGTGACGCCTGACCCGTTCAATGCCGTGCGGGCGCGGTCCATGGCTTCGGGGGTCCCGTCGGTGCCGAGCACAATCACCACCGGCACCATTCCGTCCAGGGTGGCGGCCGGCGCCGGGGTCAGCGCCAGTGGCTGCGTCGTCCAGTACTGGAGGAACGAGGAATCGACGGCGACGGTTTCTGTTGCCGGGATGTCCTCGAACCCGAGACCGGGAGCGTCCGCGGCGCGAAGGTAGATTTCCGGGCCGGCATCCCGTTCGGAG
This sequence comes from Arthrobacter sp. CC3, assembly GCF_039907775.1. Classification (NCBI taxonomy): domain Bacteria; kingdom Bacillati; phylum Actinomycetota; class Actinomycetes; order Micrococcales; family Micrococcaceae; genus Arthrobacter; species Arthrobacter sp. CC3. The sequence goes on along the minus strand of NZ_JARCCY010000028.1, from coordinate 66,237 downwards.
AGGGCTGCCGGGCCGTAGCCGATGGTGGCGTTCCGGATTCCCGGCAGTTCCCTGGCTGCGCGGACGGCGTCCGCGACCTGGCCAGGGGTGTGTCCGGCGGCCACGGTCGCGTGGAGGCTGGTGGGCTGGAGGAGGCCCGGCCGGACAGGAGGCGCCTCCGTTGACTCGACGATGCTGGATCCTCCGGCGAACACGGACACGACGAACACGGCGATCACCAGCCCGGATACGGAACGGAAAGTCGCCACCGGAGTATTTTGGATCCGGCTGGCGGCAATGACTCCCGCCGCGCTCTGTGCCCGGCGCAGCCCCAGCCGGCTCACCAGCCGGGTAAGCCACGGGCCGATGACCACGATGCCGACGAGGACCAGCACGAAGCCGCCGACAAGGAGCAGGGACTCCAACCACGGCAGCCGGACCGCCATGACCCGGATCATCAGTACAGCCGTGATCATGGCGGCCAGGCCGGCCAGCAAGGGAACGCTCCGCCACATGGTGGGGGTCTTTTCGTGCACAGCCCTCGTGACGCCCAAGGGGCCGATGCCTGCACGGGCAGTGCGGTGCGCGGCGACGAGCGCCGAGGCGGTGACCACCACGGCGACGACGGCTGCGGTCACCGCCCAGCCGGGGGTCAGGTCCGCGGCGAACATCCTGCTGCCGTTGACCGGTATCTGTGCGGCAGCCGGCCGCAGGACGGCGGCCAGCACGACGCCGAGGACCGCCCCGATCAGGCTGGGGACAGCGGTTTCGACGGCGGCGATCCCGGAGATTGCCTGCGGGGAAGCGCCAATGAGTCGCAGGGTCGCGAAGCGTTCCCGGCGCTGGGCAGCACCCAGGCCGGTGACAATGCTGATCAGGAGCAGAACGGGGAAGAACACCGCGATGGCCCCGATGGATAGCACGGTGTTGTAAGCGGCCGCGCTGCCACCGTAGGGGTTGGTCGTGAAGTCTGACACCAGGAAGGCCCTGCCGTTCTGGCGGAGGTCGGCTTCCGCTGCTCCCGTGACGATGACCAGGGAATCAGGTCCCGGCAAGGCATCATCGTCGATCGTGCCGGCGAACGTCCCGAAACGGTCGCCAAGCTCGTCCCGGGCAGTTGACTCGATCAGACGCTGCAGCGCCGGGGATGCAAAGTAGCTCCCCGGCTCCGGAGGGCTGCCGATGCCGGGGATCTTGACCGTGGTCGCCTCGAGGACCGCGACGTCGCGGCGGTTGATCAGCCGGTCGCGGAAGACCTCCACCGGGTTCGTCTCCATGAGCACCGTGTCCGCGGTCAGCGGCACCGGCGTCGCGGGCGCCGAAGCGGTCGGATCGTCTGTCAGGGGAGCGGCCACGGAAGGCAGGCCGGTTTCGCGCAGCCAGGCGCCGCGGTCATCACGTGCGCTCAGCCCGTTGGCGCCGCCCCACAGCAACAACAGCAGGCAGACTCCGACGGCGACCCCTCCGGCGATTCCGGCGACCCTGCCGTAGGCGGACCGGCTGCCGACGATTGCCAGTTTGAGCAATCCGGGATTCACGCCGTCACCCGGTATCCCGCACCGGTACCGCCGTCCCGCACGATGACCTCCCGGTCCGCATAAGCGGCGGTACGGGCATCGTGGGTGATCATCACCACGGTGGTGCCCGCTTCGCGGACAAGCTCGAGCATAAGAGTCAGCACGTTTTCGGAAGCGAGGGAATCCAGCGAACCCGTGGGCTCATCGGCGAACAACACGGCAGGGGATGTCACCAGGGCGCGGGCAACGGCGACGCGCTGGGCCTGGCCTCCGGACAGTTCGCCGGGCAGCCTGGCGGCCATCCCGTCCAGGCCGAGGCGCTCCAGCAGTTCCGTGGACCGGCGCAGCGCCTCCGGCCGCCGGGTCCCGGCCAGCAGGAGCGGGAGGCTGACGTTGTCCGCCGCCGTGAGCTCCGGCAGCAGCTGGCCGAACTGAAACACGAACCCGAAATCGGTCAGCCGCAGCCGGGTCCGTTTCGGCTCCCCGAGGGCGCTGGTCTCCATCGGTGACCGACCGGCGGGGCGGTAGGTCACCGAACCGCCGTCGGGGACCAGGACACCGGCCAGGCAGTGCAGCAGCGTGGATTTGCCGGACCCTGAGGGGCCCATGACGGCGAGCACTTCGCCGCGCTGGACGTCGAGGTCGATTCCGCGCAGGGCCCTGGTCTGCCCGAAGGAGTGGTGGAGGCCGCGGGCGCTGAGAATAGGTGACGGGGTGCCAGTCATGCGCTCTGGAGCTCCTTCTTGAGTTGGGCCAGGCGGGCGCCCGTAAGGTCGATCCAGCGCAGATCGGCTTCGATGTGGAACAGGCCGTGGTCGCACATCAGGACCTGAAGCAGGTCCGCGTCCCTTTTCAGGCGGGTCAGCTCACGCATGCGGGCCATGTGTTCGCTGCGCTGCACATCGAGCAGCCGGTCGGCGTCGTCGTCGAGCAGTAAGGCGATCACGGTCTTGGCAAACAGGTTGCTTTGGAGGGACTCCGAGGGAACGTCGGGCGTGAACAGCCACTCGTGCACCTTGACCTGGCCGGCGGCAGTGATTTCGTACTTCTTCCGGTCCGGTCCGGCGCCAGTCTCCCCGCCCAGGGCGTTGATCAGTTCGTCGCGAACCATGCGGGCGAGGGTGGAATACACCTGCCCAAAGGCCAGAGCCTTCCCGGTTCCGAAGTAGCGGTCGTAGGAATGCTTGAGATCGTAGCCGTAGCTGGGCTGGCGGCTGAGGAGGCCCAGCAGCGTGAGGGAGTTGTTCACACGTCCATCTATACACTGAGTGCATACCTGAATGCCAGCATCCGATGAGGCAGTCCGGCCGTGTCGCAGGCAGGCTATTCCGCCCCTGATCCGGCGCCGGAACGGGCGCCGGAACGGGGCTGAAAACTTTTTTGAAAGTTTTTTGGATTCCGCGTAACCCTGGACCGTGCCGTGACGATTACCACTATGAAAGCGCCGGGTTCGAAGTTGTCCCCCATCAGGTTCGAACCTGGCGCTTGACTGCAAAAAGAGAGCCGGGCCGGAACTGTCCCCCATCATGTTTCCGGCCTGGCTCTTTTTTGTCCGGGGCCGGTTCAGCAGGGCGCCTGCCCAGGAGTGCGCGGTCTTTGTGGGCTTTCCCCTTCTTTACCCGGGGTAAAGTTGTTGAGCGGGTTCAACCCACAGCCGCCACATGATGGCCATACAATGATGTAGCCATCTCCCTTGAACGAAAGCCCACGTCCGTGACCGAAGCACTGACCGACGATGCCTTGCGGGCCCTCAAGGGCCGAGATGGCGAGTTGTTCAACCTGGTCTACCGGAGCTATGCGTCGCAGGTACTGGGATACCTGACCGCACGTGGCGTCGAGGATCCGGAGGCCACCATGCAGGATGTCTTCCTGGCTGTCCTGCCCCGGATAGACACCATCAGCGGCGGCGCCAGCGGGCTGAGGACCTTCCTGTTCTCGGTGGCCCATGCCCGGATGGTCGACGATCACCGAAGGCAAAGCCGGACACCGCCGAAACAACCGTTCGAACCGGAGTTTGACCGGCGGGAAGCCACCTCGGCTGAAGCCGCGGCAATGCTGCTGGTAGCGCCGGGAGAAGTGCTTGAGCTGCTTGAGGTCCTGGGGGAGGACCAAAAAGAGGTGCTGACCCTGCGGATCATTGCTGATCTTACGGTGGAGCAAGTGGCCGAAATCATGGGGAAAAGTGCCGGAGCCGTCAAACAGCTTCAGCGACGTGCTTTGGACAGACTCCGTGAACATTCGGCCGTAAAGGACTATGTAGCGCCATGACAACCAGGGATGACTTTTCTGGTGGGACCGTTGACCGGCTTCTCCTCGACGCCGGCCACACGGATGTGCCCGAACTCAGGGCCGCCCTCCTGTCCATAGCTTCGCTGGCACAGATGCCGGTTCCCGCTCCCGGGGCCGAACTTGCGGCCATGCTGGCCGGTCCGCGGGATGAACTGACCCGGAAGCGTTGGCTGCGCCAGCACCGCCCCACGGTCGTGGGCCTTGCCGTTCTTGCCGGCATGGGTCTCGGAGTAACCGGTGTGGCCGCCACCAGCCAGGTATCGGAAGACGGCTCCGGCCTCTGGTCCGTCCAGCAGTTGACGACGGACTGGGCCCCGGACTGGACGCTTCCCCTCGCCCCGGCCGCTACTGGCCAGGACGGACCGGCAGGGTGGGTTTCACCGCTCTTCCTGCAGCTTGACCACGAGGGTCCTTCAGCCGTAGACGGGCCGGCCGAACCGCCGGCACCCCCGGCGGCCCAGGAGCACGCCAAAGGACAGTCGGCAGCAACGCCGCCCGATACCCGCGAGCTTCCGCCTGTGAAGGGTTCGGATTGGGCTCCCGGCGCGGCTTCCGGCCATGGCAAAGCAGGGCAGCCGGATGCCGACAGCCCACGCGCAGGCAAGAGTGATGCTTCAGCGGACGAACAGTCCGGTCAGGGCTCCCTGCAGGAGGGTGGCATGCTCTCGGAACAAGCCGCTCCGGCTCCGGAGGAAGGCAGTGAGGTTCGCGGCGAGTCCGGCCGGAAGAAGGAAAAGTCCAGCACGGGCCTGCTCGACTCCGCGCTGGACTCTTCCCTGGATCCGATCAGCCGCTGGCTCGGCAAGCTGCGGTAGACGCCAGGCGGCGAGGGCCGCTTTAGGCCAGTACCTGCCGCTTCGAAGAAATAACGCCTGTGTCGAAGCCTGCCAAATGGAGCCCGCCGTGGAAGCGTGCGTGCTCGATCTTGACGCACCGGTCCATCACGACGTCGAGCCCGGCGGCTTCGGCTTCCTTGGCCACGTCCTCGTGCCACGAGCCCAGCTGCAGCCAGAGTGTCTTGGCGCCCGCGGCGACGGCCTCGTCCAGGACACCCGGGAGGTCGTCGTGCTTGCGGAACACATCCACGATGTCCGGGCTCTCGGGAAGGTCGGCCAGGGAGGCGTAGGTAGGCTGGCCAAGGATCTCCTTAACAACGGGGTTCACGAAGTACACCTTGTACCGCGTGGAGGACTGCAGGTAGGTGGCCACGAAGTAGCTGGCCCGCGACGGCTTGTCAGAGGCGCCCACAATGGCAATGGACTTTGCCTGCCGGAGCAGGTTCAGCCGTTCCGGGGCGGTAGGGCCTTCCCAGGTCCTGGATTCTGCTGCGCTCATGCGATTGCTCCGATCGTGCAGGTTTCGACAGGCTCAACCACCGAGGAGGACGCAGCGTCCAGCGCCTGGTCCAGGTCCCACAGGATGTCGTCGATGTCTTCCAGGCCCACGGAGATGCGGACCAGGTCTTCGGGGACGCCGGCGGATTCGAGCTGGGCGGGGCTCAGCTGCTGGTGGGTGGTGGAACCCGGGTGGATCACGAGGGTCCGCGAGTCGCCCACGTTGGCCAGGTGCGAGGCCAGCTGCAGGGACTCGATGAACTTCTGGCCCGCAGCCCGTCCGCCCTTCACGCCGAAGGAGAATACCGAGCCGGGCCCCAGCGGCAGGTACTTCCGTGCCCGCTCAAAGTGCGGGTGTGAGGGCAGTCCGGAGAAGTTCACGTAGGCCACCCGCTCGTCGGCCTCAAGCCATTCGGCCACGGCCTGGGCGTTCTTCAGGTGCTCGTCCAGGCGCTGGGGGAGGGTTTCCACGCCCTGCAGCAGCTGGAAGGCGGACTGCGGTGACAGGGCCGGACCGATGTCGCGCAGCTGCTCGCAGCGGAGCTTGGTCAGGAAGCCGTACTCGCCGAAGTTGCCCCACCAGGAGACGTTGCCGTAGGAGGCCACGGGCTCGGTCATGGTGGGGAAATTGCCGTTGCCCCAGTTGAAGCGGCCGCTTTCGACGATCACGCCGCCCAGCGTGGTGCCGTGTCCGCCCAGGAATTTGGTGGCGGAGTGGATCACGATGTCCGCCCCGTGTTCGATCGGCCGCACGAGGTACGGCGTGCTCAAGGTGGCGTCGACCACGAGGGGGATGCCGGCGTCGTGCGCCACCTTTGCCAGCCCGTCAAGGTCCTGGACTTCCGAGGACGGGTTGGCCACCACCTCGACGAAGATCGCCTTGGTGTTCTCCCGGACCGCGGCGGCGTAGTCCGCCGGATCCGTGCCCGGGACGAACGTGGTGTCCACCCCGAAACGGCGGAGGGTCACATCGAGCTGGGTGACGGTGCCGCCGTACAGCTGGGAGGCCGCCACGATGTGGTCGCCGGCCTGGGTCAGTGCGGCGAACGTGATGAATTCCGCGGCCATGCCGGACGAGGTCGCAACAGCGCCGATGCCGCCCTCCAGGGAAGCGATGCGCTCTTCGAACGCGGCCACCGTGGGGTTGCCGATGCGGGAGTAGATGTTGCCGTACTTCTGCAGCGCGAAGAGGTTGGCGGCGTCCTGGGTGTCCTTGAACACGAAGGACGTGGTCTGGTAGATCGGCACTGCCCGGGCGCCGTGCTCTGCGTCAGGGGTGCCGCCGGCGTGCAGCGCGCGGGTGCGGAAACCAAACTTGCGGTCAGCCATTACGCGGCCACCCCCACGGAAGCAACGGGGGTCTGGGAAAGGTCCAGTTCGGTGCCGTGCTTACGGGCAAGGTCCGCCTCGAGTTCGCGGACGATCGGCAGGATGTCCTGGCCGAAAGCGGCCACTTCCTCCTGGAAGTGCAGGTAGCCGGTGAGGAACAGGTTCACGCCGATCTTCTTGTACTCCACGATCCGTTCGGCGATCTGCTCGGGGGTGCCGATCAGCTGGGTCTTGAAACCGTCGTTGTACTGGACCAGGTCCTCGAAGCTTGAGTCGGCCCACATGCCCTTGCCGTCCTTGGTGGACGCGCCGGCTTCCTGGACGGCGTCGCGGAAGCCCTGGACTGCGGGCTTGTGCGCCTTTTCCACGATTTCGCGGAGGGTGTCGCGGGCTTCCTTCTCGGAGTCGCGGGCGATGACGAAGCCGTTGAGGCCAAACCGCGGAGAGGGCAAAGCGGCTGGCAGACCGCCCTCGGTGCCGCGCCGGGTCTCACCGGAAGCAGCGACCACGCCCGCAATGTTCTCCTTGAAGCCCTCCAGGTCCTTGCCGTTGGAGAAGTACCAGTCGGCCACGCGGCCGGCCGTGGCCTGGGCCGCCGTGGAGTTGCCGCCGAAGAAGATCTCCGGGTGGGCCCGGCCCGGAACGTCCACCGGCGCCGGGTTCAGGGTGAAGTCGGTGATGTTGTAGTACTTGCCGGACTGGCTGTATTCCTGCTCGGTCCAGAGGCCGCGGAGCACCTTGATGAATTCCTCGGTGCGGACGTAGCGTTCGTCGTGCTCGAGCCATTCGAGGCCGAAGTTGGTGAACTCGTTCTTGAGCCAGCCGGAGACGATGTTGACGGCGGCGCGGCCGTTGGAGATGTGGTCCGCGGTGATGATGTATTTGGCGAGCACACCGGGGTGCCACATGCCGGGGTGGACGGCCGAGATGACCTTGAGCCGCTCCGTGGCCGCCAGCAGCGCCAGGCTGAAGGACGTGGCTTCGTGCTGCTTGTCCGCACCGTAGGAGGCGGCATACCGGGTCTGCGTCAGGGCGTACTCGAAACCGGAGTTCTCGGCGATCCGTGCAAGCTTCTTGTTGTAGTCGAAGTCCCAGCCGGTGCGCTGTTCGATCGTGGAGACCACCAGGCCGCCGGAGACGTTCGGCACCCAGTAGGCGAACTTGAGCGGCTCGGAAAGACGGGCAACGTTGCTGATGTCGTTCATGATTTGTCCTTTACTTCTGTCCGTTGAGGGGAGATGCCGGGACGGTGGCGGCGTAGCCGGCCAGGGCATCCTGGATGCCGGCGATTGCCGGCTCGTTCTGGAGTGATGTGGTGTCGCCGAGGGCGGTTCCCTCGAAAAGCTGGGTGAGCAGCCGGCGCATGATCTTGCCGCTGCGGGTCTTGGGCACGTCAGGAACCACGACGACGTCGCGCGGCTTAGCGATGGGCCCGATCTCTTTCGCGACGTGGTTGCGGAGGTCGTTGGCCACCTCTGTCGGAACCCCGCCCTTCAGCACCACAAACGCGACGATCGCGTGGCCGGTCTTGGGGTCTGCCACCGGGCAGACGCCCGCTTCCACGACGGCCGGGTGGGAGACGAGCGCGGACTCGATTTCGATCGTGGACAGCAGGTGGCCGGAGACGTTGAGGGTGTCATCCACCCGCCCCAGGATCCAGATGTCGCCGTCGTCGTCGTATTTGGCACCGTCTCCGGCGAGGAACCAGCCCTGCGCGGCGTACTTGCGCCAGTACGAATCGAAGTAGCGCTGCGGGTTGCCCCACACGGTGCGGGCAATGGCCGGGCCGGGGGAATCCACCACAATAAAGCCCTGGACGCCGGGCGGCACGGTGTTGCCGGCGTCGTCCACGATCCGGGTGCTGACGCCGGGCAGCGGACGGGCGGCGCAGCCGGGTTTGAACTCGGTGTCCGTCGGGGCGGGGGAGAGGATGGTGGCGCCGGTCTCGGACTGCCACCAGGTGTCCACCACGGGGGCGATGCCGGCGCCGACGTTCCGGCGGAGCCAGCGCCAGGCCTCGGGGTTCACGGCTTCGCCCACGGTGCCCAGCATCCGGATGGAGGAGAGGTCGTAGCTGTCCGGCACGCCGTCCGGGAACCAGCCCATGAGCGAGCGGACCAGGGTGGGCGCGGTGTAGTACTGGGTCACGCCGTAGCGCTCGATGATCTCGAAGTGCCGGCCCGGGTGCGGAGTGTTCGGGGTGCCTTCGAAGATCACCTGGGTGACGCCGTTGGAGAGCGGGCCGTAGATCTCGTAGGTGTGGGCCGTGACCCAGGCGAGGTCGGCGGTGCACCAGTGCACGTCCCGGTCCCGGAGCGCCGGGTCCGGGTTGCTGAACAGGTGCTCGAAACTCCAGGACGCCTGCGTCAGGTAGCCGCCGGAGGTGTGCACCAGGCCCTTGGGCTTACCGGTGGTCCCGGAGGTGTACATGATGAAGAGGGGCGTCTCGGCGTCGAACGCTTCGGGTTCGTGGTTGTCGGAGGCCTGCCCGACGGCGTCGTGCCACCACACGTCGCGGCCGGCGGTCATGGGGACGGTTGCGAGCTGGTCGGCAGGGGTGGTGCGGTTGACCACCAGGACGTGCTCGATTGCGTTGTCCCCGGCCACAGCGGCGTCCGCGTTGTCCTTGACCGGCACGGCCACGCCGCGGCGGAACTGGCCGTCCGTGGTGACCAGCAGCTTGGCCCGGGTATCCTCGACGCGGAATTTCAACGCCTCGGCGGAGAAGCCGCCGAACACCAGGGAATGGATGGCGCCGATGCGTGCCACGGCGAGGGTGATGATGACTGTTTCGGGGATGACCGGAAGGTAGATGACCACGCGGTCGCACTGGGTGATGCCCAGTGCCAGGAGCGCGTTGGCAGCCTTCGCCACTTCGCGCTGCAGTTCGGCGTAGGTGATGGCCCTGCGGTCGCCGGGCTCGCCCTCGAAATGCAGCGCCACCTTGTCGCCGCGGCCTGCCGCAACATGGCGGTCCACGCAGTTGTAGGAGACGTTGAGCTTGCCGCCTTCAAACCAGGTGATGTCCGGGCCGGTGCCGGCATCCAGGTCTGCCGGTACGCGCCGGTGGGCTGTGTGCCAGGGCTCAGCCCAGTCGAGGCGGAGGGCCTGTTCTTCCCAGAATTCAACCTGGGTGGTACTGCGGTGACGCGCCGGTCCGTCAATGGGGACGCCGTGCACTGCGCCGTCCGTGGGCTCGGTCAGGGACCATCCCGAAGAGCCGCGAGAGGAGCCGGGCGCGTCACGCAGCCCTGCTTCGTTCGCCGTCGCGTCCGAAGTGGATTGTGGGGTTGCCTCGGACGGAATCCGGGCAAGGGTGGGCAGGGCGGAAGAAATCTCTGGGGTCATTGCAGCACTCCATCGGTCCTGGCAGTAGCACCCGTAGTTCCCTTGGTTCCCTCGATCTTCATCGAAAGAGAATGGAACAGTTCCGTGGGAATGGTCGTCTCACGTCACCGGGGGTTGCTGCGGCTTCATCGATCCAGGTCTCTCGGCCGCTCGGGATGGTCATTACCTACTAGAGCCGAGATGCATGATTTCACAAAATCCGGGGCTTTCGGGCTGTAATATTCGTTCATCGCCCGGGCGTGCCGGTTCCATTCATTCATATATTCGGGGATTGGCCGGAATCGCCGCAGGAGTAAGGTTGATACATGGCCCACGTTAACGATCCGGCAGTCATTGAGCGACTCATGCGAACCAAAGGAACCTGGGCGGTGGTGGGCCTCACCACCAACGAATGGCGCTCGGCGTATGACGTTTCCCTGTACATCCGTGACCGGATGGGCATGGAAATCATCCCGGTCAACCTTCCCGGCGACGACGTCCACGGCGAGAAGGGGTACCGCTCGCTGGCGGACATCCCCGCGGAAAAGCACCCGATCGACGTCGTGGACTGCTTTGTGAACTCCCACAGGGTGGGGGCCGTCATCGACCAGGCCATTGCCGTGGGTGCCAAGGCGGTGTGGCTGCAGCTCGGCGTCTTCGACGACGCCGCCGTGGAGCGGGCCAAGGCAGCCGGGCTGGACGTGGTGGTCAACGAGTGCCCCGCCCGCGAAGGCTGGCGCGTGGGCATCTGATGCCCTGTCTGATCCACCAGGAGTCCGGATAGGCTCGTGCCATGGACGTTGCCACCCTCCGCGCGATCTGCCTGGGCTTTCCCGGCACTTTTGAAGACTTCCCGTTCGGGCCTGAAACATCAGTCTTCAAGGTGAGGGCGGCGGTGCCGGGCGGCGCGCGGCACGATGCCAAGATGTTCGCGGCGTCCGCCATGGACCCGGCGGACTGGAGCGTAAGCCTTAAGTGCGAGCCTGCGCTGGCCGAACAGCTGCGGGCGATCCACCCTGAGATCACCGGCGCCTGGCACATGAACAAAACCCACTGGAACGGGGTTAGGCTGGACGGATCACTGCCGGACGACATGATCCGGGACATGGTGGAGGACTCCTACGACCTGGTGGTGGCCACGCTGAGCAGGAAGCAGCGCGAGCAGCTTGGATGGGCAGGGCTCGCCCGGGGTGACAGCGCATGAGGCGTGGCCGCGGGGAGGCCCGAACCGGCAGGCTCCGCCTGGGTCGCGGCGCCCGCCGTTTTGCCCGGGGAGGCCTGGATTACCCCGGCATCGGGTCCACCGAACATGGCCGGCCGCCGGACGGCATGCCCTGCGTGGTCACACAGGCCTACCTCGGCGAAGGGCCGGCGCTTTACCGGAGGGTGGCCCAGGGCATCCTGGCCTGGCAGCTGCAGAAACGGTCCGGGTTGCGCGTCCGCACTGACTCCGACACCGTGAGGCCCGGCGCGCGCGTGGTGAGCGGATTCGGCGTCGGGCCTTTCCGGATCAACGCTCCCTGCGAGGTGGTGTGGGTCCGGCGCCCGGTGCCCGGCGGCGGTCCGCAAAGCGCCGGTTTCGGCTACGGAACGCTGCCCGGCCACCCGGTGCAAGGCGAGGAGGCCTTTGAAGTGGAGCTGGACGGCCAGGGCCGGGTGTTCCTGAAGATCACAGCGTTCAGCCGCCCGTCGAACTGGTTTTTCGCTGCCGGCAGCGCCGTCACGGCCCGTGCACAAAGGCATGTCACTTCCCGATACATTGGGAGTGCACACGAACTGGCCGCAGGTGAAAGCTGAGCAGGAGCAGGTGGATGCTGGAACAGAAAACCCTTGACCAACTGTGGAATTTTGATGACCCCGCCGGATCGGAAGTCCGCTTCCGGACGGCCGCTGCAGACGAACAGTACGACGCCGACGAACAGGCGGAACTCGCCACCCAGGTGGGGCGGGCCATCGGCCTGCAGGGCCGCTACGAGGAAGCCGATGCGCTCCTGGATGCGATCGACGCCGACGAGCCCACCGTGGCCGTGCGGGTGCTGCTGGAGCGCGGCCGGCTGCTGAACTCCAGCGGCCATGCCGCAATGGCCGTCCCGCTGTTTGAACAGGCTGCAGAACTCGCGGACCATCTCAGCGAGGAATTCCTGGCCGTTGACGCGCTGCACATGCTGGCTATCGCCGACCCTGCGCATGCCGAGTCCTGGACCCGCAGCGCCCTCGAGTACGCCTCCACGGTTCACGAACCGCGGACCAAGCGCTGGATGGTCTCGCTGCACAACAACCTCGGCTGGACGCTGCACCAGGCCGGGCGCTTTACCGAAGCGTTGGTGGAGTTCCAGCTGGCCGAGCAATGGGCGGAACGCGTCGGCACTCCCCAGCAGCAGAAATGGGCCCGTGAGGCGATCGAGGAGTGCGAGCACTCCCTTTCCGGCGGGCTGACAGCAGAAACACAACGAAAGGGATAACCCCAGTGATCTTTATTGTCGTCAAGTTCAAGGTCAAGCCCGACTGGTCGGAGAAGTGGCTGGGCCTGGTGGAGGACTTCACCCAGGCGACGCGGCAGGAGCCGGGAAACCTGTGGTTCGACTGGTCCCGCAGCGTGGATGACCCCAACGAGTTCGTCCTCGTGGAAGCCTTCAAGGACGACGCCGCGGGCGACCACGTCAACAGCGCACACTTCCAGAAGGCCATGGCGGACATGCCGCAGGCCCTCGCGGAAACGCCCCGGATCATCAGCCGCCAGCTCGACGGCGACGGCTGGGACCGGATGGGCGAACTCACCATCTGACGTCATCGACTGCTTGCGAGGCGAGGGTGCCGGTGGGGAGCAATGGATAGGCTTATGGCATGTGGATCGGATGGATCGAATTCGACATTCTCCTGGGCGACGTTCACAGCCTCAAAGAGAAGCGTTCCGTGGTGCGTCCCCTGCTGGCGGAGCTGAAGCGGCGCTTCGAGGTTTCCGTTGCCGAGGTGGGTGACCAGGAACAGTACCGGCGGACGCAGCTGGGAGCGGGCCTGGTGGCAGCAGACCGCGCGCACCTCGTGGAGGTGCTTACCGCCGTCGAACGCTTCGTGGCCTTCCGCCCGGAACTCGAGCTCCTCAGCGCCCGCCAGCGGGAGCTCCGCAGCGACGACTGACCAGCGCTTAAGCGCGAACGGACACTTGAGGCCCTGGAACAAGGGGCCTCAAGTGTCCGTTCGCGCTTAGCCGTTCGCGCTTAGTGGTGCAGCGGGATTAGTCGAAGTACTTCGGCAGCGTGGCCTCGTGGGCTTCGCGGAGGGCGGCGAGGGACAGGGTGTCCACGCCGTTGATCTCCAGCTGACCGCTGGCTGCGTCCACCACGCCGATGCGGGTGTGGGCGAAGCCGCGGGCGGTGCACATGTCCGTGAAGCGGACTTCCTCGGAACGCGGCACACCAACAACCGCGCGGCCCTGCGTCTCGGAGAACAGCGCCGTGAAAAGGTCCACGCCGTCGCGGTCCATGACGTCCTGCAGTGCAATCCGCGCACCCACGCCGTAGCGCAGCGAGGACTCCACCAGGGCTGCCGCGAGGCCGCCTTCGGAGAGGTCGTGGGCGGAGTCCACCATGCCGTCACGGGAGGCGTTGATCAGGATCTCACCCAGCGCGCGTTCGGCGGCGAGGTCAACCTTGGGCGGCAGGCCGCCGAGGTGGCCGCGCATGTTCGCCCATTCGGATCCGTCCAGTTCTGCCGCGGTGGTACCCAGCAGGTAGATGGCCTGGCCGTCCTCGCGCCAGCCCGACGGCGTGCGGCGGGCGACGTCGTCGAGCTTGCCCAGCACTGCCACCACGGGGGAGGGGTGGATCGGCGTGGTGCCGGTCTGGTTGTACAGCGAGACGTTGCCGCCGGTGACCGGAATGCCCAGCACCATGCAGGCGTCGGACAGGCCGCGGATGGCCTCGGCGAGCTGCCACATGACATCCGGATCCTCGGGGGAGCCGAAGTTCAGGCAGTCGCTGACGGCCATCGGAGCGGCGCCGGAGGTGGCGACGTTGCGGTAGGCCTCAGCCAGGGCGAGCTGTGCGCCATGGTACGGATCGAGGTAGGTGTAGCGGCCGTTGGCGTCGGTGGCCAGGGCCACGCCCAGTCCGGTTTCCTCGTCCACGCGGACCACGCCGGCGTCGTCCGGGAACGCCAGCGCGGTGTTGCCGCCGACGTAGCGGTCGTACTGGTTGGTGATCCAGTCCTTGCTGCACATGTTCGGCGAAGAAATGAGCTCGGTCACGGCAGCGGCCAGTTCCGCGGGGGCGGCGGGCCGGCCGGCGTCCTGGACCGATCCGGTGAACGAGTCGGCCTGGACGGAGTCCTGCCATTCAGGGCGTGCGTACGGACGGTCGTAGACCGGGCCGTCGTGGGCAACGGTGCGCGGGTCGACGTCGACAATAACTTCGCCTTCCCACGTGATGATCAGGCGGCCGGTGTCGGTCACCTCGCCCAGCCAGGAGTACTCCACGGCCCACTTGTCCATCACCGCTTCGAACGCGGCGATGTTCTCCGGGGTGACCACGGCCATCATGCGTTCCTGCGACTCGGACATCAGGATTTCGCCCGGCGTCAGGGTGGGGTCGCGGAGCAGAACCGAGGTCAGCTCGACCTCCATGCCGCCGTCGCCGTTGGAGGCCAGTTCGGACGTGGCGCAGGAAATGCCCGCGGCGCCGAGGTCCTGGATGCCCTCAACCAGCGAGCCCTTGAACAGTTCCAGGCAGCACTCGATCAAGACCTTCTCGGCGAAGGGGTCGCCCACCTGGACGGCGGGGCGCTTGGAGGGCTTGGTGTCGTCGAAGGATTCCGAGGCGAGCACCGAGGCGCCGCCGATCCCGTCGCCGCCGGTGCGGGCACCGAACAGCACCACCTTGTTGCCCTTCCCGGAGGCGTTGGCGAGGCGGATGTCCTCATGCCGCATGACCCCGACCGCGAGGGCGTTGACCAGCGGGTTGCCCTGGTAGACGGAATCGAAGACCATCTCGCCGCCGATGTTCGGCAGGCCCAGGGAGTTGCCGTAGCCGCCGATGCCGGCCACCGCGCCGTGCATGACGCGGGCGGTGTCCGGGTGGTCGATGGCGCCGAACCGCAGCGGATCCATCACGGCCACCGGGCGGGCGCCCATGGAGATGATGTCGCGGACGATGCCGCCGATGCCGGTGGCGGCACCCTGGTAGGGCTCCACGAACGACGGCGAGTTGTGGGACTCGATCTTGAACGTCACGGCCCAGCCGTCGCCCAGGTTGGTGACGCCGGCGTTTTCGCCGATGCCCACCAGCATGTCCTTCTTCATCTCGTCGGTCACCTTTTCGCCGAACTGGCGCAGGTGGTTCTTCGAGGACTTGTAGGAGCAGTGCTCGCTCCACATCACGGAGTACATGGCGAGCTCGGCGCCGGTGGGGCGGCGGCCCAGTACCTTGACAACCTCGTCGAACTCGTTCTGCTTCAGGCCCAGCTCGGCCCAGGGGAGTTCGGTGTCCGGGGTTTTGGCAGCGTTCTCGACCGTGTCGATGTTGAACTTCCTGCCAACGGTTTCAGCTGAGGTACTCACTTGGCGCCTCCCACAATCTTGTTCAATACGGAGGTGAAGAAACCGAGGCCGTCGGTGTCGGACCCGCCGACCCCGTCCAGGGATGAGGGGCCGAAACCGGCCTCCACGGCGTGCTCCGGGTGCGGCATAAGGCCCACCACGTTGCCCGCGGCGTTGGAGATGCCCGCGATGTCGCGGCGTGAGCCGTTCGGGTTGAAGCCCACGTAGCGGAACACCACGCGGCCTTCGGCCTCCAGGGCATCCAGGACCTTCTCGTCCGCGATGTACTGGCCGTCCTGGTTCTTCAGGGGAACGGTGATTTCCTGGCCGGCCTCGTAGTCGAGCGTCCACGCAGTGTTGCTGTTTTCAACCCGCAGGACCTGGTCACGGCACATGAACTTCAGGTGGTCGTTCTTGATCATGGAACCGGGCAGCAGGTGCGATTCGGTCAGGATCTGGAAGCCGTTGCAGATGCCCAGCACGGGCAGCTTGGCGTCGGAGTTGGCCGCGTCGATGATCTTGGACATCAGCGGCGCAAAGCGGGCAATGGCGCCGGCGCGGAGGTAGTCTCCGTAGGAGAATCCACCGGGAATCACGACGGCGTCGACGTCGCCCAGCGCGCTGTCCGCGTGCCAGAGCGGCACTGCGGTGCCGCCGGCCAGCCGGACTGCACGGGCGGCGTCGCGGTCATCCAGGGTGCCGGGGAAGGTGACGACGCCGATCTTCGCACCCGCGAGCTGGGGGTGCGCGGCGACGGCGATTGCCTCGCCGATCAGGGGGAGTTCAGTCATCTCAGGCCTCGACGACCTCGACGTTGACGACATCCTCGATGACGGGGTTCGACAGCAGGGTTTCTGCGGCGTTCCGGGCCTGGGCCAGGATTTCCTCGGTCACCTCGCCGTCGACAGTGAGTTCAAAGCGCTTGCCCTGGCGGACAGAGCTAAAGGCAGTGAAGCCCAGCCGCGGGAGTGCACCCACGATGGCCTTCCCCTGCGGGTCCAGAATCTCGGGCTTGGGCATGACGTCGACGACGATCCGGGGCATCCGGTAACTCCTGTGCGTGAGCGTTGGGTAAGGGCGCAGCGGAGTGATGCCGTCTCACGCCGGTCTGCTGCTGTATTCACAGCCACTGCGGACTCCAAACATAAGACCAGCGGCATCAGAACAGCGGGGAACGAGCGCTCCGCGAGCTTGCCTGCCCATTCTACCGGGCGCAATGCGTCAAGCCGCATTCGGCCGTGGACTGTGAAATGGGGCACTCGCCGGAATGTGAAGAACGACGCCGGCTCTGGTGGTGCGCTGGTGCGCTCAGTAGGATTGCGGCATGGCTCAGAAACCCAGATCCGTCCTTCTTCCGGTCATGGCCGCGGCAGTGTTCGCAGGCCTGGGCCGGATGGTCATCCAGAAGATCAAGGCCGATCGCGCGGCCCGCGAGACAAACGTCGCCGGCCCCATCGACGAGAAGACACGCGAGTGGATCAGTGAGGTTGTCAGGACTCCGCGCCAGTAAGGCCCGCTTCCCGAAGTCTTGAACTGAACTTCTGAACTGAATATTTTGACGTGAACTGAGGGCGGTTTCCATCGCGGAAACCGCCCTCAGCCATGCCCGGGGCAAGCCTCGAGATGACAAAAGCAAAACGATACTTGTGTCCTATGTCATATCCGGCTCTCACTCTGTACTGTTTGACTCGGCTGGTCTCGCCGGATGACAGGAACTGTCGATCCGGCTGCCATTTCCCAGCTGACCGAGTCCGGCCGCACCGCCGGACCCGTACCTCATGAAAGGTTTCAGTCGCTCGTGAAATCACACAGAATAAGCCTTGTCCGGGGCGGGGGACTCCGGAAGGCTGCAGCGTTGGCTGTTGGCCTCCCGCTGCTGCTCTCCTCCGTTGCAGTGGGTCCCGCTACCGCGGCGCCCGCCGAACCCAGCGGGGTTGAACAGGCAAAAAACGTCAACCCGACAGATTACAAGGACGGCCGCTACATCGTTGTCCTGGCTGAGAAGGCCGCGGCCGCCTACGAGGGCGGAACGGACGGCATCGCGGCAACCAAACCGCAACAGGGCCGCAAGCTGGATGCCGGGAGCCAGAACTACAAGGCGTACGACGCACACCTCCGCAAGGCCCAGCGTGACGTCGCGTCCCAGCAGGGCGTCACCCCGTCCAAGCAGTTCACTGGCGCGCTCAACGGCTTCGTCGCTGAGCTCACTGCGCTGCAGGCAACCGAACTTGCCAAGGACGCCAATGTGCTCCTGGTGGCTCCGGATGTGGAGAACGCCCCGGACTACACCACCACTGACTTCCTGAAGCTCACGGGCAGCGAGGGCGCCTGGGCGAAGCAGTTCGGCGGCGAAGCCGGTGCCGGCAAGGGCGTGGTGGTCGGTGTGATCGACTCCGGCTACGCCCCGGATAATCCTTTCCTGCAGGGGGATGCGGTGCAGCCGCTCAAGGGCAAGGCCGAGGTGGGCGTCCCCTATCTCACGGCGAATGGCACGATCGCCATGCTCAAGTCGGACGGCACCACCTTTGAAGGCGAATGCCAGAAGGGCATCGAATCGGGGGCCTCGTTTGACGGCACGCTCTGCAACTCCAAGGTGGTCGGCGCCCGCTACTTCGCCGACTCCTTCCGTCAGTACGTGACGCCCGAACACCGGGCCCCGGAGGAACTGATCTCCTCGGTGGACGTTGGCAGCCACGGCACGCATACGGCCACCACCGCTGCCGGCAACGCCAACGTGGAACAGGTCATCGACGGCGCCAGCTTTGGCAAGAGCTCCGGCGTTGCCCCGGCCGCGAAAGTCTCCGTCTACAAGGTCTGCTGGGAAGACGACAATCCCGCAACGGGCGGCTGCTACTCGTCCGCCTCGGTCGAAGCTGTTGACGCGGCCATCAAGGACGGGGTGGACGTCCTGAACTACTCCATCTCCGGAAACACCAACAGCACTTCGGATCCCGTTGCGCTGGCCTTCCTGAACGCAGCCGCCGCCGGTGTATTCGTTTCGGCCTCGGCCGGCAACTCCGGCCCCACCGTTTCCACCGTGAACCACGCCTCGCCGTGGCTGACCACCGTCGCAGCCTCCACCTTCCCCAGCGACCTGCTGGGCACGGTCAAGGTATCGGATGGCAGCATGTACCGCGGTGCGTCCATCATGAAGACCGAAGTCAAGGACGCCGGCGTGGTGGTTGCCGCCGACGCTGCGGCACCGGATGCGCCAACGGCCGCGAACCTGTGCGGCCCGGGAACCCTGGACGCCGCCAAGGTCAGCGGCAAGGTCGTCGTCTGTGACCGCGGCGTCGTGGACCGCACGGCCAAGAGCCTCGAGATCCAGGCAAAGGGCGGCGTGGGCATGATCCTGGTCAACCTGTCCTCCAGCTCCGAAGATGCAGACAACCATGTACTGCCTACCGTCCACGTCAACGCCCCCAAGAGCCTGGAACTCAAATCCAAGCTTGCCGCCAATCCGGCGCTGACGGTGAGCCTCCTCAAAGGTGACCTCACCGGCCAGCCGCTCTCCCCGGCGCCCCAGGTGGCAGGATTCTCCTCCCGGGGGCCCAGCCTGGCCTCCGGCGGCGACCTCCTGAAGCCGGACATTTCGGCTCCCGGCGTGAACGTCCTCGCGGGCGTTTCCACTATCGGCAACAACGGCGCGCAGTTCGGCTTTATGTCCGGCACCTCCATGGCTGCCCCGCACATCGCCGGCTTCGGAGCCCTGGTGCTCAGCAAGCAGCCCAAATGGTCGCCTGCCACGGTCAAGTCCGCGATGATGACCACCGCCTACCCGCTGGTCAACGCCGACGGCACTCCCAACCGGAACCCGTTCGAAGGCGGCGCCGGACATATTGACGCCACCCGCGTCCTGGACCCGGGACTCGTGTACAACTCGGACATCAAGCAGTGGCTGGCCTTCCTGAACGGCCAGGGCGTGGCGACCGGTGCACCCCAGGCCGGCACCATTGCCGCGCGCGACCTCAACCTGCCCTCCATTGCACTGGGCAGCCTCGTGGGCGAGATCCAGGTCAAGCGCCAGATCACAGCTCTGGTGCCGGGAACCTACCGGCCCGTGGTGGACATGCCCGGCGTCAGCGTCCACGTGGAGCCGCAGATGCTGAACTTCGCCAAGGCAGGGCAGACCCGCGAGGTCACCCTCACCATCAAGAACGTCAGCGCGCCGGTGGGCAAGTTCACCACGGGCACCCTGACGTGGAAGGGCCCGCGCACGGTCAGCTCGCCTATTGCGGTCCGTCCGGTGGACGCGCAGATCGCACCGTCATTCGCGTTCAGCTCGGCCACCGGCACCGGCAGCGGAACCCTGGACCTGGTTTCCGGCTCGGACGCCCCCATCGCGGTGGGAGTCGAAGGGCTTGCGCCCCTGGCCGAGACGGCCATCACCAAGACGCCCGGCGCCTACGCGGCCAAGAACGACGAGCACAACGCACTCGTCAAGGTGGACGTTCCCGCCGGCGCCACCTTCGCCCGGCTGGGCATCCAGGCCGGAACGGACGACGTCGACTGGGACATGGTGGTCTACGCACCCAACGGAAGCGGCGGACTTGTGGCAACCCAGGTAGCAACGGCGTCCGCCAGCGAGTTCCTGGATCTTGAATCGCCGCGTGCGGGCACCTACTACATCGTGGCGAACCTCTACTCCACCCCGGACAACGGACCCGCTTCCGCGGTCGTCCAGGCGGTTTCGTTCCCCGGAAAGCCGGAGACGAAGCTCGCTGTCAACCCGAATCCAATCGTTGCCCCCAACGGCACGGCCACCACGGCGACAGCCAGTTGGACCGGCCTGGAATCGGGATCCTACCTGGGACGCCTGAGCCTGGGCGGAAACGGGATCAAGACGTGGGTCAACGTCAAGGTGGGTGCCGCAGCGGTGTCCAACCCTGCCGGAGCTCCGGCGATCACTGCCGCTGACGCCGTTCCGGGGTCCTAATCCCGAACACCTACTGTAAGCAGCAGTAAGGAACGTCCCGGCAGCCGCGAGGCTCCCGGGACGTTCCTGTGTGGTGCGCCTGTTCGCTCAGACCTGGCCGGTGGATCCGGGTGTGCCGCCGAAGAGCGGCGCGAGGGACCGCCAGCGCGCAATTTCGCACCCGTCGGTCAGGCTGAAGTGACTGTTGACCGGGCGGCCATGGAACATCCCCGTCACCACGGCAACCTGCGGGCCGCCGTACTGCTGGGTGCAGAGCATGTCGGCCCGCCGCGGCGTGAAGAAGGCTTCCTCACCAAAACGTTCGACGGCGGCAATCGCCGCCGCAGGGTCCGGCACCGTTGAGCCGGTGGCCGCAGTGTCCGGCACCGTTCCCCGGCGCACCACCAGGCGGAACTCATGCGCCGGCGCGCCCGGAGCCTCGGTCAGCCGGACCGTGAGGTCCACGTCCGGGTCCGCGCCGGCCGTCATCCGCCGTCCCCAATCCGGTCGAGCAGCGGCGCCAGGGCGTCCAGCAACCGGCCGCGCAGTTCCTGCGCCTCGGCGGAGAATCCCCGCTGGTATTCAACGTACTCCGCCTTGCCGGCGGCGGTTTCAATCGGAATGGGCGGGTAGCCCCACTCTTCCAGGTCGTAGGGGGAGGCCTGCATATCCATGGCGCGGACCCGCCACGACAGTTCAAAGCAGTCCATCACGAGGTCACTGGGCAGGGCAGGCGCCAGTTTGTAGGCCCACTTGTAGAGGTCCATGTTGGCGTGCAGGCAGCCGGGCTGCTCCATGGACCGCTGGTTGTCGCGGCTCGGAGTGAGTTCGTTCAGGGGTGTGGCGTCGGGCGTGTAGAAGCGGAAGGCATCAAAGTGGGAGCACCGGATCCGGTTCTCCTCCACCACCTGGTCGGTGCCTGCTGCCCCGAGGCGCAGCTTCAGGTATTCGTGGCGGAGCTCGAACTTGTCCTGGCGGTACACCATCGCCCACTCGTGCAGGCCGAAGCAGCCAAACTGGGCGGGCCGCAACGCGGTGCCGCGCAGGATGATCCCGGCGAACCCCAACGCTTCCCGGCGCTCGGCCAGGAACAAGGCGAGGTCAACGGTCGCGGCCGTGGTCCCGGCCGGCAGGCCTGCGGCGGCAAGGCCGCCGTCGTCGAGCATTTTGTAGTATTTCCAGCCGGAGCGGGCGGCGGCTTCCGGCCCGGTCAGGACGACGCCGGCGCCCGGGTGCCAGCGCAGGAGCTGGCCGGGTTTCTGGGTGTAGTAGGTGAAGAGGAAATCCTCAACAGGGTGTTTCTTGCCCGCCGAACGGCGGGCAAGGTAGGGGTCGGCATAGCGCTTGACCCGGGCCTGATGGGCTTCTTCGAGGTGCTGCCAGGCGTCCGCCGGCAGCGCCTTCTGCCGGCCGTGCTTCAGAATCTGCATCAGCCTAGGAAACTCCTCCTGCGGAGCCCAGGATGTCCTTGGCCGCATTCCACAGGCCGATTTCGCAGCCGTCCCTGCGGGCGAAGGATGAATCCACCGGGGACCCGTCAACGATCCCGGTGACGGTGGCCTCCTGCGGGCCGCCATATTGCTGGGTGCAGGCCTGGTCGGTGCCGCGGGGAGCGGGGCTCAGGACAGCCGGGTTGTCCTTCAACGCGGTGCAGGCCGCGGCGGCTGAGGGGTGGCTGCTTTCGTCGGTCGGAACGCCGTCTTTACAGACGAGTGTGTAGTTCAGTGCGGCTTCCGATTCCGACGGCTTGACCATGATGGCGAGCTCGGCGTCCCCCTTGCCCGGCCCTGATGTGGCGGCCGCCGACGACGGCGGGGGAGAGGGTGCCGGGACCGTTGTTTCGGTGTCCGGTGACGGCGTGGCAGTGGGGCTGGCAATGCTGGAGGTGGCCGAGGGGGAAGGTGTCGGGCCGCCACCGCCCGGCGAGCAGGCTGCGAGACCGGCGACGGATACCAGAACGAGCGCGTGAATCCATGCCTTACGCATTACCGGTCCTCCTCATTTTGGTCCATTCTATCGCCGCAGCCCCACGATGAACCCTGCCGTTCGGCCCGGCCGCCGCGGTGCGCCCCCGGCCCAGGCGCACCGTGGGGGCCGGGAGATTAAATCTGTCCCGAACATCTCGATTCCGCGGCCCCACTCCGGTATGTTTCTCACATCACTGGATGTATGGCCTCACGCCCACGTTTCGCCGACGTGGACGGATGCATCCGGGAGGTGGGACCGGCTATGCCCCCGGTCCGGCAACCTAGGAGGCCGTACATCATGACTCACCCGCCTGTGGACTCCCGCCTTCAAACCAGAAAACCGGCCATGCGCCTTGGCGCCGCCGTCGCGTTGGGAATCGCACTCATGTTCGGCCAGGGGCTGGCGGCGCCAGTGCGGGCGGCCGCGGACCCTGTGGCGGAAGACACGCCGTCACTGGAGGCCGGCCGCTACATCGTGATGCTGAAGGACAAACCCCTGGCTGCCTACACGGGCGGCATCGAAGGCATCCCCGGGACGGCAGCGTCCAACGGCAGAAGGCTCGACGCCGGCAGCGCTGAGTCCCAGCGCTACTCGGCACACCTGGAGTCAGAGCAAGGCAGGCTGGCCGCGGAGGAGGGCGTGGCCATCGACGACAGCTACACACTGGCGGTGAACGGCTTCAGTGCGGAGCTGTCCGCAGAGCAGGCCAGCGCACTTAGCAAGGACGGAAGCGTCCTTGCTATCGTTAAGGACAGCCTGAACAAAATTGACTACTCCAGCACCGAGTTCCTGGGCCTGCCCGGACCTGACGGGCTCTGGGCGCAACAGTTTGCCGGCGCAGCCAACGCCGGCAAGGGAACTGTCGTGGGTGTCCTGGATACGGGCTACACCCCGGGCAATCCGTTCTTTGCCGGCGAACAGGTGAAGCCGCTGGCCGGAGCGCCCCAAGTGGGCGAACCCTACCTGTCGCCCACAAACCAGATCACCATGCTGAAAGCGGACGGCAGCAATTTCGCGGGCGTTTGCGAGGCGGGCGTCCAATTCGCCGGAACAGAGTGCAACAGCAAGGTTATCGGCGCCCGGTACTACGATGAAGCCTTCAAGGCAGGCGTACCGCCGGGGCTGCGCTCGCCGAAGGAAACGTTCTCGCCACTGGACATCAACAACCACGGCTCACACACCGCCAGCACCGCCGCGGGAAACACCGATGTCAGCCAGGCTGTGGGCGGCCGGGACTTCGGCAAGGGTTCGGGCGTTGCCCCGGGCGCAAAGCTCGCCATCTACAAGATCTGCTGGGAGGGTGCCAGCCCTGCAACTACCGGCTGCTTTGCCTCCAGCGCGGTCGAGGCCATTGAGGATGCGATCAGGGACGGCGTCGATGTCCTGAGCTACTCCATCTCCGGCACCAACAACTCCGCTGCGGACCCGGTGTCCATTGCCTTCCTGAACGCCGCAGCGGCCGGGATCTTCGTGGCCGCGTCGGCCGGCAACTCCGGACCGACGGCCGGCACCGTCAACCATGCCGCTCCTTGGATTACCAGCGTGGCTGCCTCAACCCACAGCAGCAGCCTCCGCGGCACAGTGGAACTGTCCAGCGGAGAGAAGTTCGCGGGCGCCAGCATCATGGCCACTGAGGTTGCGGATGCGCCGATCGCGCTCGCGGTGACGGTGAAGGCCGCAGGTGCCCTCGACGCCAATGCCGCACTGTGCGCGCCCGGCACGCTGGACCCGGCCAAGACAACCGGGAAGATCGTAGTCTGCGACCGCGGCGTGGTGGACCGGACGGCCAAGAGCATGACCGTGGCCCAGGCCGGCGGCGTCGGCATGGTCCTGGTCAACCTGACAACCAACTCCCTGGACGTGGACCTGCACAGCGTTCCCACGGTCCACCTCGACGATCCCGCCATCAAGGAGGCGGTCGGGGCGGACGCGACGTTGACGGCCAGCCTGGTGTCCACCGACACCACGGGCCTTGACCCGCCGCCGGTCCCGCAGATCGCCGGGTTCTCCTCCCGCGGGCCGACCCTTGCGGCCAGCAGCGACCTCTTGAAGCCGGACATTGCAGCTCCCGGCGTGGGCGTCCTTGCTGCTGTCTCGCTGGCCGGTTCCAACGGGCAGAACTTCGGGTTCCTGTCCGGAACGTCCATGGCAGCGCCGCATATTGCCGGTCTCGGGGCGCTGTTGCTGGGCAAGAACCCCCTGTGGTCCCCGGCGACGGTCAAATCAGCGATGATGACCACGGCCTACGATCTGGTGGATGCCGAGGGATCTCCCGTCCACGACGTCTTTGCCCAGGGTGCCGGACAGATCGATCCGGCCCGGATGGCAACGCCGGGGCTGGTGTACGACGCGGGCCCCAGCGACTGGCTCGGTTTCCTGCAGGGCCAGGGCTATCAGCTGGGCGTTGCTCCGGTGGCCGCCAAGGACGTCAACCTGCCCTCCATTGCGATCGGCGGGCTCACGGGCACGCAAACCGTGACGCGGACAGTGACCGCGCTGTCGGCCGGAAGCTACAGCGCGGAAGTCGACGTCCCCGGGATCACGGCTGAGGTCACCCCGGACGTGCTGACCCTGGCCGAAGGAGAAAAAGCCACCTTCACGGTGCAATTCACGAAATCCGGCGCCGCCCTGGACACCTTTGTTGGCGGATCGCTGACCTGGACCTCGGATGAAGCCACTGTCCGTGCGCCGGTGGCAATCCGTTCAGTGACCGCTGTTGCGCCGGCGGTGGTTAATGCCGCCTCCGCCGGCGGCACGGGCAGCATCGTCATTCCGGTAACGTCCGGCAGCCCCGAGCCGATCGACGTCACCGTAAAGGGGCTCGCCAAGGCAAACTCAACGGCGATCAGCCTGGTTCCCGGGCCGTACACCGGGGTCAAGGACGCCGCGAACGACGTGCAGATCGTCACTGTTGCGGCAGGTTCCACCCTGGCCAAGTTTGCCGTGACCTCCGCCAACCCGGCAGCGGACTTCGATTTGTACGTGGTTTCCCCGGCTGGGCTCCTGTATCCGGGGGCCACGCCTGCTGCCAACGAGGCAGTCACCATCACGGATCCCGTGGCGGGCGACTGGAAGGTGACCACCAACCTGTTCGCCAGCCCCGGCGGCGCGGCGACCGCAGCTTCGGTTGAGGTGATGGTCCTTGGCGGTGACGCGGGAAACCTGACGGTGAGCCCCAACCCCCTCAGCATTGAAAACGGCACCACCGGTGAGCTCACTGCCAGTTGGGCCGGACTGGCGGCGGGCAACTGGGTGGGCCTGATCAAGTACGGAACGGGGCCCACAACGCAGCTGAACGTCGGCGTAACAGCGCAGTAATTGCCAGCCGCACTGCCTTCCTGGCTGCGGGCAGGGCGGGCGGGGCGGGGCTAGGCCCCGGCCGTATCCCCGTCCGCGACCAGATCGGCTGCGTCCGGTTCGCCTGCATCCCGTTCGGCTGCGGATCTGGTGGCGGCGATCAGGTTCATCATCGCCTGGTGTAGTGCGCCTACCTGGTCGCGGGTCAGGCCCAGGCGTTCCATCATGGTGCCGGGAACCGCCGTCGCCCGCTGCCGGAGCGCGGCGCCGCTCGGCGTCAGCCCCACGGCCAGTGCGCGCTCGTTGCCGGCAGCCCGGCCGCGGGTGATGTAGCCGGCTGCTTCGAGGCGGCGCAACAGCGGCGAGATGGTGGCCGGTTCCTGGGCCAGCGCATCGCTGATGTCCCGCACCGTGCGGGGGCTGGATTCCCACAGGCACAGCATCACCAGGTACTGCGGGTGGGTCAGTCCCAAGGTGTCCAGGACCGGCTTGTACGCGCCCACGACGCTACGGGACGCTACCGTGAGGGCGAAGCAGAGCTGGTGTTCCAGCAGGAGGTCTTCGTCAGGGGCTTCGATGGCTTCGGCCGAGCGCTGGTTCATCGGCGTCCTCTCAATCGTTAGTGGGCTAATCATTAGCGTACACTGGATTGGACTCGACCGTTCTGAAGGGAACCCGCAATGGCTAACAAGGAAAACGCCTCCCAAAGGTTCATGCGCGCCACCGGCAAGCTCCGTGCCATCTTCGGGCCGGCCAACCGCAGTGCCCTCGGCCATGAGATGACCGACGAGAACAAAGCCCTGCTTTTGCGCCGGGAAGCGGAGTCCCAGCAGTGGGAAACGATCCGCAGGCCGGACGGCAGCACGTACGTGGTGCCCAGGAATCCGGAGGACAAGTCCCTTCGCTAGTCTGCGAACCGCGCTAGTCTGCGAACCGGGGTGCCGCACAGTGGGGTGCGGGCCGGGGCCTTTTTCTGTCCCCGGGCGTAAAATATGGGCACAGATACCAACCGGCCAATGCATCACTGCTTGACCCGAGCAAGGGAAAGGGGGTGGGAATTGTGGCAAAGGCGATACAGCGCTTTATGAGGAAGACTGACAAGCTGCGGTTCTTCTTTGGACCCGCCACACGCGGTGATCCAACAGTCCCCGTTGTTCACAGGCACGACGACTTTGAGGCTGCTTCCGAAGAGGACCTGGCCCATTTCGAGGTAGAGACAGACTCTGAGGGACACCACTACGCAGTCCGCAAGGAAGACATCACTTAGCCCCCTTGCGGCGCAACGGAACTGCGACCCCGTTGTGCAGCACACCAACGCCAAAAGGAACGGCACCGCGGGATTTCCGCGGTGCCGTTCCTTTTTGGCGTACTTCAGTGCTGGTCCTGGGACCGGGGCGGGCCTGCCTTAGCGGCCGGTGCCGCCGTAGACCGTTGCTTCGTCTTCGCTGTCCAGGTCGAATGCCTTGTGGATGGCCCGGACTGCATCATCCAGCAGGTCGGCGTGCGTCACCACGGAGATGCGGATTTCCGACGTCGAGATCATGTTGATGTTGATGCCGGCATCGGAAAGCGCCTTGAAGAACGTGGCGGAGACGCCGGGGTGGGAACGCATGCCGGCGCCGATCAGCGAAAGCTTGCCGATCTTTTCGTTGTACTCGATGCTTTCGAAGCCGATTTCCGGCTGGGCGGCACGGAGGGCGGCGAGGGCGTCGGCGCCTTCCACGATGGGGAGCGTGAAGGAAATGTCCGTCCGGCCCGTGCCATGCGTGGAGACGTTCTGGACGATCATGTCGATGTTGGAGTGTGCGTCGGCGATCACCTGGAAAATCGCTGCGGCCTTGCCCGGGATGTCCGGGACGCCCACCACGGTGACCTTGGCTTCGGAACGGTCGTGTGCAACGCCGGAGATGATTGGCTGCTCCAAGGCAACTCCCTCTTGAGTCTTGATCTTGTCGTCGGCTCCGGGCATGACCCAGGTGCCTTCGTTCTGGCTGAATGACGAACGAACGTGCAAGGGCACGCCGAATCGCCGCGCGTATTCCACGCAACGCAGGTGCAGGATCTTGGCGCCGGACGCTGCCAGCTCCAGCATTTCTTCGCTGGAAATGCGGTCGATCTTCTGGGCGGAGGGCACAACGCGGGGATCCGCCGTGTAGATGCCGTCCACGTCCGTGTAGATCTCGCAAACATCGGCGTCCAGTGCTGCGGCCAGCGCCACGGCGGTGGTATCGGATCCGCCGCGTCCCAGGGTGGTGATCTCGTTGGTGGTGCGGCTCATTCCCTGGAAACCGGCAACGATGGCGATGTGGCCCTTGTCCAGGGCGGTGCGGATGCGGTGCGGGTCGACGTCGATGATGCGCGCCTTGCCGTGGATGCCGTCGGTGATCATGCCGGCCTGCGAGCCCGTGAACGACTGGGCGGAGGCGCCGAGCTTGTTGATGGCCATGGCCACCAGGGCCATCGAAATGCGCTCACCGGCGGAGAGGAGCATGTCCATTTCACGTGCGGGGGCAGCATCGGTGACCTGTGCGGCGAGGTCCAGCAGTTCGTCGGTGGTGTCACCCATGGCCGAGACCACCACGACGACTTCATTGCCGGCCCGTTGAGCGTCGACGACGCGCTTGGCAACCCGCTTGATGCCGTCAGCGTCGGAAACCGATGAGCCGCCGAACTTTTGCACGATGAGCTGCTTGGTGCGGGCGGTAGCGACAGGCAGCACGCCGGGCTGGTTCTCGGTTTTCACTTCGGTAGTGGGCATACTCATGCGCGCACCCTCACTGCATCAAATCGGGGTTCCGGGGCCAAGCAACCAAAACGGCGCGACGGCGTAACTGATGTGCCCAGTTTATCGCCGGGAATAGCGCCGCGCTGAATTGTGACCGCATGGTGGCCTCCCGTTAGTCATCTTCAACGAGGTGCCACGCCGTACGGTCAAGACGGTAGCGCCACGAGGCCAGACCCTTGCCATGGGTATCCTGGGCGGCGGTGAAGTAGTGATCCTGGACGAAGCCGAGGCCTTCCAGGAGGCGCCGCGAAGCAGTATTCGGTTCGTAGACGCCGGCGTAGATGGCGTTCGTTCCTCGCCTGGTGAAGAGCCAGCGGACCAGAGCCCCGGCGGCTTCGCTGCCGTACCCCTTGCCGTGGTGGTCCGGGTGGATGAGGTAGCCGAGGCTGGCAAAGTCCGCAGGAATGCCGCCGGGCAGAGGCGGCTCGGCTGTGTTCCATGTGCGGGCGTCGCCGATCACCGTGCCGGTCGAGCGGAGCACCACCGCCCAGGCGTAGTGGAACCAATCGGCCGTGGAGCGTTCAGCACGGACCAGGAGTTCAGCGAGGAGCCGGTCCGTCTGCCCCGCCGTCAGAGGATGGTGCGACAAATAGCGGACCGCGCCGGGATGACCCCGGAATCCTCGGAGCGCGGCGGCGTCGGCTTCCGCCACGAGGCGCAGTTCCAGGCGTTCAGTGACGATGGCGGGAAACAGTTCCATGGTGTGCCGTCGCTATCCGGATCAACTCAGGGCGTTGCGGCGGCCCTCGAAGGCGCGCCCCAGGGTGACCTCATCGGCGTATTCCAAGTCTCCGCCCACCGGCAGGCCCGAGGCGAGCCTGGTGACAGTGATGCCGATCGACTTCAGCATCCTGGCCAGGTAGGTGGCGGTGGCCTCGCCCTCGAGATTGGGGTCGGTGGCGATGATGATTTCCTGGATGGCGCCGTCGTTCAACCGGGTAAGGAGTTCCCGGATGCGCAGCTGCTCTGGACCGACTCCGGCGATGGGGTTAATCGCTCCGCCCAGGACGTGGTACCGGCCCCGGAAGGAACGTGTGCGCTCGACAGCCAGGACGTCCTTGGACTCCTCCACAACGCAGATGACCGACGGATCCCGGCGCGGGTCGCGGCAGATGTTGCACAATTCCTGCTCCGTGACGTTGCCGCAGACCGTGCAGAACTTCACCCGTTCCTTCACCGTGGTGATGGCCTCGACGAGCCGCTTCATGTCCTGCGGGTCCGCCTCGAGGATATGGAAAGCTAGCCGCTGGGCGGATTTGGGCCCCACGCCGGGGAGCCGGCCCAGTTCGTCGATCAGCTCTTGAACTGCACCTTCGTACACAATGTCCTCGTTCGTTTGACTCGTTTGTTGGAAGGATTCCCGGATATCCCGAGTGGCAGTCTAGAAGCGGGGCGCGATCGGGCTGCCGTCCAACGACCGCTCCTCCACCAGTTTTCCGCCCAGAATACGCTCGACGGCGGCGCGGCCAAACACGCTTGATTCCTCGATTGTTTCGTCGTCCGGGCTGGGTGTGTCCTGGACATAGGTCTTGACCGCCTCGGCCTGCCGCGCAGGGGCCTTGGCCCGGCCGGCTTCGGCCTCGGGGCTGTTGGACAGCCGCTGGTACAGGCTTTGCTTCACCGCGCCGGGCGCGGTTGCGGGGGCCGGGGCAGCCTGGGCGGGGGCGGACGCGTATGACGACGGCGCAGCCGCGGGCGCGATGCTCCGGACATCCGGGCCGGCCATTGCTGTCGACGGGTCGGTGGCCGCGGCCGGAACATACTGCGCCGAGGTTGCCCAGCCTGCACCGGCGGAACTGTTCGCATCAGCAAGTGCACCCACCGGCTGCCGGATTTCGGCCGGGTGCGGGGAGTCGTCCGGTTGGCGGGTCGAAGCCTCGTCAGGCATCCCGGCGGGCCGGGGGAACTGGGCCGTGGCCGGCTCGTACCGGGGCGCCTGAGGTTCCGGAACCACGGGCATGCCGGCGCGGTCCGGATCTTCCACGGACTTGCCGACGTTCGACTCGGCACCCACGGTCCAGACGCCCGGAGCCTCTTCCTTCGCACGGGACCATGGATCGTCGTTCGAGAGTTCGCCTGCGGCACGTGAAGAGTCTGCGGCACTTGAGCGCCCGGAAGGCTGTTCGCTGGAGTTCCCGCTATTCGTGCGTGCACGTTCCGGTGCGCCGGGAGAGGTCCTGCGGGACTGCGCCGGACCTGGTTGCGCCGGAGCGGATGGAGCCCAGTCCATGGGCGGCTCCTCGTCCAGCGGGGGAGCGTCTTCGTCCAGGGGCGGGCCCCAGTCATCGTCGGGGTAGCTGTAGGAACCGGACGCGTCATCTTGAGGCCGCGGTGCCGGGGGGACCTGCGCGGACTCACGCTCGTTGGCAGCGCTGGCGGCGTTGGCCATGGCGGCCGCGTTGACCGCGTCGGCAGGTTCGGCTGCGGCGGCGGCACGGGCCGGAGGTGTGTCCGCGGCCTGACCGCCGGCAGGCGTGGCGGCCGGGCGCTGAACCGCAGGGCTTACCGCGGGTCCGGCGGCCGGCGCGGCGGGCGCCGGGGCAAGACCCCAGGCAACGTCGGCGGACGTTGCCGGGGCTTGCTGGCTGAGTGCCGGAGCTTCCGGGCTAGCGGGTGCTTTTGGGTTTGGCTCAGAGCTCGCTGAGCTGCTGGCGCCGCCGGCCACTGCATTGATCTGGCAGTCGATCCCCACGGTCTTGTGGATTGCCTGCCGAAGGTTTTCCGAATGGTCGGCCCGGCCGAAGGCCCCGGCCAGTCCGGACGTGGTGAAGGCCAGGGTGAGCACTTGGCCGTCGAACTGGCTCACCTGGGCGTTGGGTTCCACAAGGGCCCAGGTGCTGCGCTTGATTTTGCTCAGGGTCTGCAGGACATCAGGCCAGGCGCGGCGCAGTACCTCGACGTCGCCGGCGGGACCTGGGGCTGCAGGAATGCCTGCCGCAGCCGGTTGGGCCGCTTCGGACTTCAGGGGTGTGCGCTCTGCCGCTGCCGGTTCAGCCGGTGTTGGCGTTGCGGGCGTGGAAGCCGCAGCAGCCGCAGGCGGGACCTGCTGAGCGGCGGAGCCGGAGGGAACGTGGCCGGCCGTGCCCCGATTTGCCGCGGACGGCTCGTCAACGGGCCAGTCGGTGGTGGAAACCCGCGGCGGAGTGATGGTTTCGCGCGCGGGCGCCTCGCTTCGTCCGGCGGCGTCCGCCACGGGGCCGGTGGCCTGAACGGGCGGTGCCTGAACGGGCGGTGCCTGAACCGGCGGTGCCTGGACGGGCAGGGCCTGAACGGGCAGGGCCTGAACGGCCGCGGGCTGTACGGGCGCGGCCGGAGCGGGTTCCGGTGCGGCGGCGGGCGCTGGGGAAGCTGCAGGCCCAGCGGAAGCCGCCGGGGCGGCAACAGGTGCCGCTGCAGGTGCTGCCGGCTGTGGCGCGGCCGACGCCGAAGCGGCGGCGGGAGCACCGACGTCGTTCCCGCCGTAGTTCAGGCGCCGCTCCACGCGGTCGATCCGGGCGGCGATCCCGCGTTCGGTCTGCTCGGAATTGGGGAGGAGGATGCGGGCGCACAGCAGCTCAAGGTGCAGGCGCGGCGACGTTGCCCCGGTCATCTCGGTGAGCGCAGTGTTGGTGACGTCAGCCGCCCGTGACAGCTCGGCCGCGCCCAGGTTGTGGGCCTGGTTCTTCAGCCTGGCAATCTGGTCAGCCGGCATGCCGCGCAGGATCGACTGGGCACTCTCCGGCATGGCCTGGACGATGATGAGGTCGCGGAAGCGCTCCAGCAGATCCTCCACGAAACGGCGCGGATCGTGGCCGGTCTGGATCACCCGGTCCACGGCGCGGAAGACAGTCGCGGCGTCCGACGCTGCCACGGCCTCCACGACGTCGTCCAGCAGGGAGGCGTGGGTGTAGCCCAGCAGGGCGACGGCGAGTTCGTAGTCCAGTCCCGTGGGGCCGGCACCGGCCATCAGTTGGTCCAGGACCGAAAGCGAATCCCTGACGGAACCGCCGCCGGCGCGGATAACCAGGGAGAGCACTCCCGGCGCCACGGGAACGTTTTCCTGGTTGCAGAGCAGCTCAAGGTAGGCCATGAGGGGCTCGGGCGGGACCAGCCGGAACGGGTAGTGGTGGGTCCGCGAACGGATGGTGCCGATCACCTTGTCCGGCTCCGTGGTGGCAAAGATGAACTTGATGTGTTCCGGCGGCTCTTCCACGATCTTGAGCAGGGCGTTGAAGCCCGCCGAGGTGACCATGTGGGCTTCGTCGATGATGAAGATCTTGTAGCGGTCCCGGACCGGAGCGTACGTGGCGCGTTCGCGAAGGTCGCGGGCGTCGTCCACGCCGCCGTGGCTGGCGGCGTCAATCTCGATCACGTCGAGGGAACCGGAGCCGCCGCGCGCAAGCTCAATGCAGCTGGGGCATGTGCCGCAGGGGGTGTCCGTGGGGCCTTCGGCACAGTTCAGGCAGCGGGCCAGGATGCGTGCCGAGGTGGTCTTGCCGCAGCCGCGCGGACCGGAAAACAGGTAGGCGTGATTGACGCGGTTCTTGCGCAGCGCCGTCATCAGCGGCTCCGTGACGTGTTCCTGCCCGATAACGTCAGCAAAGGAGTCTGGACGGTATCTGCGATAAAGGGCGGTTGTAACACTCACAGAGAAAACCCTACCAATCCGGGCTGACAGTTTGCCGCCCTGTGGGGGAATAGTAAAGACCCCCCATGCACCCGCCAGAGCCCATTTACCCTTGCTACCTTCCGGTCCTGGGGGAGTTCAACAGGATGACGCCACATGAGGGGCCGTCAATGAGTTTACCCGATGATTTGGTGTGCCCCGAATCGGCGCCTGGAGGCCCCCTGGAGGCCCGCCGCTGCCCGCTCCAGCTACCTCCGGGGCCCCTCCCGGGCTGTTGAGGAGGGGTGCCCGTTGACCGCCCAGCTCATCAGCGCGGGCTCCTCATAGGGGTGGGCCAGGCGGAGGGCGGCCACGACGGCGTCGAGCATGTCTTCGTCAACAACGCATTCGATCCTTACCTCCGGGACCTGCTCGCTCCGGCCTTCCGAGCCGATAAACGGCCGGGAGCCGGCGAGCGGAGTGAACCGGCCGGTGCCGGGGGAGGTGAACGCACAGTGTGAATAATTCCCGATCCTCCCGGCGCCCGCGTCGCCCACGGCAGCAAGGACAGCCTCCGCGTGGTCTGCGGGAACGTAGGTCACCAGGGCATGCAGTTGCGACATCCAACCATCTTCTCAGTACCCCGCAGAAGGGCAGCGGCGCAGAGGGGATAACGCCACAAGTCGGTAACGGTCCGCCGATAATGCGGTAGGAACCCTTGCTTATCAAAGGCACAAAGCGGACGATGGATATGTACACCGATTGGGGCAATCTCAACTTGAACTCAAGGTTGTGAGCTGCAGGGCCTGGCGCGAGGGCCGGACCCGGCAGCTCAACGGTGTTCCGGAAGAGTGGGCGCATTGGGGGCGTCCATTTTTGCGTTAAGCGGTGCTTTCGGTCAGCCGGATTGGCCTTGCGGCGCAGGGGTCTGGGCGGCCACCGGCCGTGCAGCCGTCACGTTCAATCCGGCCCAATTGGGTGATGCCGGGAAGTTCAGGTATTCTAGTATCTGCTTTTGATTCAGAAGCTACTGGAGAATTCGCCTAGCGGCCTATGGCGCACGCCTGGAACGCGTGTTGGGTTAACGCCCTCGGGGGTTCAAATCCCCCATTCTCCGCGTATTGGCCCCGGTCCTTGGACCGGGGCCTTTTTGCGTTCCGGAGCCAACCGGCAAATCCCCGTCGGGACCCAACCGGCAAACCGTTCCGGACTTAGGCGGCAAATCCCAGACGGCGAAGCCGCCGTCGTGCGGCCTGCTCGCTCGGTCCCATCCTGCCGCCTGGACGGACCCCGCCCAGGGCCACCCCGACGACGGCGAGCGTCACTTTGGTGCCGAACCTCACCGGAAGCGGAACAGGGCCCAGCCGAGGCGCCCGAAGTCCCAGCATGTCCCGGTATTTCGGTTCGAGGCTTGAAACCGCGGCGGCAAACAGCATCCGGTATCCGGGCCGTAGTGACGGGTGAAGCGGCGGATTACGGATGAAGGCCACAATTTCTGCCACCCTTTCATCGGAGCGGAGATCGCCGGCGTCGTACCAGCTGTCCAGCTGTGCCCGCATCTCCGCCTCGCTGAGGGGCGGCGAATCCACTCCCATCAGCCGCCCGGCGTGAGCCCACTCCCGGACGTAGGCATCCGGGCCGCCGGGGATGGGCCGGCCCCAGATCTTGTGTGCCGAGAGAAACGCGTCAGTGAAGGCGATGTGCACCCATCGGAGCAGTTCCGGGTCGTTGGCCGCGTAGCTCCTGGCGATGCCATGGGCGTCCACGTAGTCTCCCTGCACCGATTCGTGCAGCCGCAGGACGAATCCGGATGCCTCATGCGCGGCGGACGTGGAGCCATAGGACACGGTGAAAATCCAGCGGATTGTTCCGGCAAGCCGCCCCAGCGGATCCTCGCGGAACCGTGAATGGTCCTGGACGCCGGCAAGGGCGCCCGGGTGGAGGGCCTGCATCAGGAGGGCGCGGATTCCCGCCACAATGGTGGTCATGGAGCCGTGGACAGCCCAGACGGCGGACCCCGGAAGGTGATAGCCGGCGTCGTCACCCTCTTCCAGCCGGGGCACCCAGGCCGGCACTGCACCCCGCGTTCCGGTGAATGTTTGCCGGAGCTCGGCCCGCCACTCCCTGAGGACATTGCGCATGGTCCATTCTTGCGCATTTGGGTCCCAAGTAGTCGGCCGGAGCCCGCAACGGGGGATCCTCAAGAACCCCGGCACCTGTGAATCAGCTGGGAATTCCGGCCGGAATTGGCGGAATCCCGGGGGAGCGTAGTGGCCGGCACGATGTTGGGGGTTCACAGACGGGAAGGGGCTGTGTTCCCATAGGAATCGTAAGTCCGTCGAGATTGGGGTCTGGCGGGCCTATCGCAGGAGTCAGCACGTGGGAAATCACTGGGGATATGGACACGACGAACATCCCGGCAGGCCTTGCCTCGTCGCTGCACGGATACTTGGCGTCTGCGCCGTTTCCACGCTTGGCGTGATTGCCTTGGGCCTCCAGGGGCCCGCCTCGCCGCCGTCGGCAGCGCCGGATGCTTTCATGAAACCGCTGGGCATCGCGCCGGCGGCAATCAACGCCAATGCGAATGCCCTGATTTCTTATAGCCGCAGCGATATCCGGACCATCTCCAAGAGCGGCAAGCGTGAACTGAACGTGGCCTCCGAAGAAGCGCGGCGGCCACCCGCCGGTTCCTTGATGGCCCCCCTCGAAGTGCTGACCGAAACCTCAGGCTTCGGCCTCCGGGTCAGCCCTCTGACCGCTACTGCGGGTGAGTTCCACTGGGGGCAGGACTTCGCGGCTGCCTGCGGCACCCGGGTCTACGCGGCCGACGCCGGTGTGGTCAGGGCCGTTGGCTGGCACCCCTGGGGCGGCGGCAACCGCGTGGAGATCGACCACGGCAACGGGCTGATCACCACCTACAACCACCTGGAGGGGATTGCCGTCAAGAAGGGCGACTCCGTCCAGGTGGGCGAGGTCATCGCGAAAGTCGGCACCACAGGGTCATCTACAGGGTGCCACCTGCATTTCGAGACCATCCTCAACGGCGTCCATGCGAACCCGTTGGACTGGACGCTCCTGCCCACCAGGCAACTGGATGAGCTCGGGAACATCGACATGATCAGTTACGTCCCCGGGGCTGGCGCCCCTGCGGGTGATCCCACCTGGGCCATTCCCGTCTCTGCGAGCACCTCGCACGCGGTGGAGGGCGGGGACGCGGAAGCACCCGTTCCGGGGACGCCTTCAGCGCCGGCCACTGCGACGCCTTCCGCCTCGGCGACGCCTTCGCCGACTGCTAGTGCAACGCCGAGTGCGACGGCGACGCCGTCGGCCACTCCGGGAAGTTCGACGACGACCACAACGCCTCCGCCCACGGGCAGCACGACGGCAACACCGTCAGCCACTCCTTCACCCACTGAAACGCCCTCGCCAGCGCCGTCGCCCACCCAGACCGACCCGTCCACCGCGACGGCGACTCCGACGGAGACCGTGACGGCTGAGCCCCCGGCCGAGCCCACGTTCACGCCCCCGGCCGAGCCCACGTTCACGCCTCCGGCCGAGCCCACTCTCGCGCCGACTGCCGAGCCCACTCTCGCCCCGACCGCCGAGCCCACGCTCGCACCGACCGCCGAGCCCACGCTCACCCAAACAGCAGGGCCCGAGCCGACAGCCACTGCGGAACCGTCGCCAACCGGGACAGCCACCCCCACGCCGTGACAGCATCTCCTATCACCGGCTGAAAGCCGGCCGCCGAACTCACCCCGGGCACCAACCCATACACTTGGCCGTTGTCAACGAATAACAGCCATGACCAGTTTCTTAAGGAAGCCCTCCGTGAATTCGATCCACTCCATTCCGCTGACCCTCAACGACGGTACGAAGACTGATTTTGGCCGCTTCAAGGGAAGCGTGGTGTTGGTGGTCAACGTGGCCTCCCAATGTGGTTTCACGCCGCAGTACGCCGGCCTGGAACTGCTGTACGGGAAGTTCCGGGACCGCGGATTCGAGGTCCTTGGCGTCCCGTGCAACCAGTTCGCCGGGCAGGAGCCGGGTAACGACGACGAAATCGCCGAGTTCTGCGAACGCAATTTCGGTGTCACCTTCCCGCTGACTGCGAAGGCGGACGTGCGCGGTAAGGACCAGCACCCGCTGTACACCGAACTCACCCGGTTTAAGACCGGACTCCTTCCCGGCCTCGTGAAGTGGAACTTCGAAAAGTTCCTGGTAAACCGCGACGGCGTGGTGGTGGCACGCTTTGCTCCCACGGTGGAGCCCGACTCACCCGAGGTCCTCGCCGCCATTGAAGATGCACTGGCCTGACCGGCTCCGGCCGGAGCGGGTCGGCTCCGGCCGCTAGGGCCCAACGGCCCCTGTTCCTAAGTATGCTTACCGCCTAGACTGGCCGAACCCTCCCATCTGTCCAGCACGGCCGCGGCTTCCCGGTGGCGGCACTGCGGACGGCGCGGCCGGTCAATACCTGCCCGGGAGGGCGCATCAAAACTTCGTGAATCACACTGGGCACCCTTCGTGGCGCCGTGAAAACAGGAGGAAAGAGATGACAGGGAACAAAGCCGTTGCCTACAAGGGACCGGGCAAAGTCGAACTGATCGACATTGACTATCCCAGCTTCGAACTCAAGGACGGGCCGGGCGTCAACCCCGCCAACGTGGGCCGTTCAGTACGTCATGGCGTCATCCTCAAGACCGTCGCCACCAACATCTGCGGCTCCGACCAGCACATGGTTCGCGGCCGGACCACTGCGCCGGCAGACCTCGTGCTGGGCCACGAAATCACCGGTGAAGTGGTGGAAGTGGGGCCCGACGTCGAATTCATCAAGGTGGGGGACGTTTGCTCCGTTCCCTTCAACATCGCCTGCGGCCGCTGCCGGAACTGCAAGGAACGCAAGACCGGCATCTGCCTCAACGTCAATCCGGACCGGCCGGGAAGCGCCTACGGCTACGTCGACATGGGCGGCTGGGTGGGCGGCCAGGCCAACTACGTCCTGGTGCCGTATGCGGACTGGAACCTGCTGAAATTCCCGGACAAGCACCGTGCCATGGAAAAGATCCTCGATCTGGCCATGCTTTCGGACATCTTCCCGACGGGATTCCACGGCGCAGTCAGTGCCGGCGTTGGCGTGGGTTCAACGGTCTACATCGCCGGTGCGGGCCCGGTGGGCCTGGCAGCGGCGACGAGCGCCCACCTGCTCGGCGCCGCCGTCGTGATCGTGGGCGACCTGAATGAGGGTCGGTTGGCGCAGGCGCGCAGCTTCGGCTGCGAAACCGTCGACCTGTCCGAGGGCGGCCCCGCCGAACAGATCGAACAGATCCTGGGTGTTCCGGAAGTCGACTGCGGCGTCGACGCGGTCGGATTCGAGGCCAGGGGCCACGGACACGACGCCAAGGAGGCTCCGGCCACGGTGCTGAACTCGCTGATGGAGATCACCGCAGCCGGCGGCGCGCTGGGCATCCCCGGGCTCTACGTCACGGGAGACCCGGGCGGTGTTGATGAGGCTGCCAAGAAGGGCGCGCTGTCCCTCAGCCTGGGAACGGGCTGGGCCAAGTCGCTGAGCTTCACCACGGGCCAGTGTCCCGTCATGAAGTACAACCGGCAGTTGATGATGGCGATCCTGAACGACAAGGTGCATATCGCCAAGAACGTTAATGCCAAGGCAATCACCCTGGAGGAGGCGCCCAAGGGCTACGCCGAGTTCGACGCCGGCGCCGCCACGAAGTATGTCCTGAACCCGAACGGCTACCTGAGCTAAGCCGTCAGGGACCGAGTAACCACGTGCCGGCGGACACATTCTGAGCACGGAGTGTGTCCGCCGGACTACTCGTTTTTTCGGTATTTTCAAACATGCCTACTGGAGTTTGCACATTGTTGGCCGAATGTCTGGTTGGATAGATCTTACTGAGAGGGACACTGGAAGCACCGGCTTCCAACCAACCACGAAGGCAGTAATGGAGCTCATCGAGGCCGAACACCCGCGGCCGCGTCATTTTCTTCTCCACCTGAGCGACCCCCACCTGTTGGGAGGTCCGGATCATCTTTATGGCGCAGTAGACAGCGAAGCCCGCCTGAAGCAACTTTTTGAGGAAGTCATCGCCTCAGGTGCCCGCCCGGAAGCCGTGATTTTCACCGGCGATCTTGCCGACCAGGGTGAGCCCGAGGCCTATGCGAAACTCCGGGCCATCGTTGAACCCGCGTGCAAGGCAATGAACGCGCAGGTCATCTGGGCCATGGGAAACCACGACGACCGTGAGAATTTCCGGACCGGGCTGCTTGGCCAGACCGGCAACGACGCACCGGTGGATCACAGCTACTTCATCAACGGACTCAGGGTGATCACCCTGGATACCTCCGTGCCGGGATTCCACCACGGCGAACTGAGCCAGGCGCAGCTCGACTGGCTTGCCGAAGAGCTCTCCACCCCCGCCCCGGACGGCACCATCCTGGCCCTGCACCATCCTCCGGTGCCGTCAGTGCTGGACCTTGCCGTCCTCGTCGAACTCCGGGGCCAGCCGGCCCTCGCTGCAGTGCTCCGCAACTCGGATGTCCGCACCATCCTGGCCGGGCACCTGCATTACTCCACCACTGCCACCTTCGCCGGTATTCCGGTATCGGTGGCCTCCGCCACCTGTTACACCCAGGACCTGAACGTCCCCGTGGGCGGCACCCGGCCGCGCGACGGCGGACAGGCTTTCAACCTGGTGCACGTGTACGAACACACCATCGTGCATTCCGTGGTGCCGATCGGCAGCGCGGCGGCAGTGGGCGAAGTGGTCAGTGCGGCCGAAACCCAGCGCCGGCTGGCCGCGGCCGGCATCCGGATCCCGCGTCAGGCCAAACACGGCAACCCGCCAACGCAGACCATCCCCATGATCAGCGCGGGCCGCTGACCAGTCCTGGCCTGACCCGTCCTGCTTTTTCGCCCTACTTTTCCCAGGGCGCCTTGATGGGGTAGTACTTTTCCAGGAAGTCCGTGACCAGTTCCGCGCGCTCCTCGGCCTCCACTTCGGGGAAGCTGCCGTCATTCAGGCAGAAGAAGTCCATGTTGCGCTTGGCCAGGAGCTTGGGCAGGTAATTCAGGCCGGACCGCATGGTGGTGTCCACGTACCGCACCTTGGCCGCCGTCTGGGTCACCGCCCGTCCGGTCAGCAGGGCGTAGTAGTGGTAGAACGAATTCGTCACGGAGATGTTGTCCGCCGCCCGGAACCGGCTGGCGGCCGTCTTGGCGAACTCCTGCGGGAATTCCTTCTCCATGGTGGCCACCACGCTGCGCCGCAACGGGGCGGCGGTGTGCTCAAGATGGCGGGTGGTGATGCGGCCGAACCGGTCCCACAAAAGCTTGCGGTTCACCCTGGCCGCATTTTCGAAACCGCTTCGCTCGGCGTCGTTGTCCCCCAGCCCGATGCGGGTTTCCGCCTCGATGAACTTGGTGACGCCGCCCGGGGTGAAGAACATGTCCGGGCCTACGGCGCGGCCAAAGAACATATCGTCGTTGGAGTACAGGAAGTGCTCTGAGAGTCCTTCAATGTGGTGCAGCTGGCATTCGACGGCCTGTGAATTGTGCGTCGGGAGTACGGACGGGTCCGCGAAGAACTCCTCGCTGCGCACAATGGTCACCGAGGGGTGGTCAGCTAGCCACTCGGGTGCGGGCGAGTCCGTTGCGATGAAGATTCGCCGCACCCACGGCGCGAACATGTACACCGAGCGCAGGGCGTACTTCAGTTCGTTGATCTGGCGGAAGCGGGCCTCGTGGTCATCTCCTTCGCCCACCACGACGCCGGCCATCCGCGCCCGCCGTGCCGCGATGTACTCCGGCGAGCTGCCGTCCACCCAGGAAAACACCATGTCAATATCGAAACTGATGTCGCTGGCGTGGTCAGCGAACATGTTCTCGATGGTGGGCCAGGTGTGGCCGTACCGCTCCACGGTGCCACGCTTGGCGTCGGTGGTGAGCATGGTGCGGCGGGTGAGCGAGTTTTCGATCGGCAGGATCAGCTGGTTGCCTTCGAAGCTCCACAGTTCGATCTGCACGCCGGCGGACGAGCCGAAGTCGAAGCCGCCTTCGGGTTCCACGCGCGGGCGGTAGAGCCGGAAGATCCGTGCCTGGCGGTTGGGGGAGAGCTCGCCGTCGGCAACCAGGACGGAGGATTTCTTCTTGGCATCCACCGTCATGGAGTAAACCGGCTCGTCCCGGCATGCCTCAACCAGCGCGTCCCGGAGCTTCTTCCGGTTCTCCCAGTCCAAGGCAATAACGGGCCGGTGATTGTTGCCGCGGACCAGCAGGTAGTCCAGGCCCGCGTTGGCGAGGACGCCGCGGATGAACAGCAGGTCCTCCACCATTGCCTGGTACGGCGTGCGGGTGGAATTGATCAGCGCATAGCGCCCCCGGTGGCGGACCACGTCAGGGCGGTTTTTCAGCCGTGCGACAGCGGCCGCCGACGTTACCTCGGCATGGCTCCTGCCGTCGTCGGATGGCTGGCCGCCGTAGTAGATCTCATCCTGTACCAGTGCGTCTGTAATGGTGTTTCTCCGAGCTTTTGTTTATAGAGGTCCTACCTGCATGATAACCCGCCTAAAAAAACTGGACTAATCCGGACTTAGCCGGCCAGCGCGTCCCGCCAGCTGCGCAGGAACGCCCCGCCGGCGTCGTCGTGGATCACGTCGTCTGCGAGACCCAGATCGGCGGCAGTCAGTACTTCGTACGGCTTGACGGGCACTCCGTCCGCGGGGCGGACGTCCACATGCTTCACGTCGTGGTCGTTGTGGTGCAGCCAGTCGGCCATGGCGTAATCGGTGCGTGAATCGCCCACCGTGCGCCATGCGAGGGGGCGGATGCCCTGCGCAGCGAGCATTTCGACGGCCCGGCTGGCTCCCAGGTCCTTGCCCAGGCGGACAGA
This sequence comes from Arthrobacter sp. CC3, assembly GCF_039907775.1. Classification (NCBI taxonomy): domain Bacteria; kingdom Bacillati; phylum Actinomycetota; class Actinomycetes; order Micrococcales; family Micrococcaceae; genus Arthrobacter; species Arthrobacter sp. CC3. The sequence goes on along the minus strand of NZ_JARCCY010000028.1, from coordinate 24,473 downwards.
CTCGATGTCCGTGGAAATGATGGTGGGGTCGACGCGGTAATCCACCTGGTCGTCCGAATCGGGCGCGTGGTGGTCCAGCCGCACCACGCCCAGGCCGTGGCGGGCCATCAGTTCCATGGCGTCGGCGTCGAACAGTTTCTGTTCTTCGAGGTAGTCCTTGCTGGCCACCTCGATATGCTGCTCCACGGACACCATGGCACGCTTGGTTTCGTCGTAGAACATGTGTTTCGCGTAGTCCTCGGAGACCAGCCGGCGGACGTCATCGCCGTAGGCGCGGGGGACGGCGAGTTCGTGGTCCACATGGACGGGACCGGGTCCGGCGGCCGTGTAGCTGAACCAGACGGCACCCTTTTCGCAGATGGCGTGGATGATGGTTCCGGCGGGCATCCCGGCAGCGATCATCGGTTCCATTACCTGTTCGCGGATGAACGCGTCCGAGCGTCCCGTGTTGAAGATGACGGGAATTCCCGCGGTGGCCAGCGCCACCATGTCCGCAATGATCTCCGGTTTGACGTCGCGGGTGACGGGACTCGCCACCGGACCGTCGACGTCGAGCAGGAGGGCAAGGGGAGGGGCCGACGGCGACGCGGCCGCCTGGTTTTCGGGTGCAGTCATGGCTTCATTCTCTCAGCCCGGGGCGGCCCGGCGCAGAATGTTGCCTTGAGGTTTGCGGCCGGCCAATGGTCACTGTTTGGCTACAACCTTGGAACTGTGCGCGGTCATTCGTTCCCTTGGGCGGGCAACGTCCTTAGGCTTGCAGGGTGATATTCAAAGCTGTGGGCGAGGGCCGCCCTTACCCCGACCATGGTTACAACACTCCCAAGGAGTGGGCCGCCCTTCCTCCGCGCCCTGTCAGGCTCGATGAGCTGGTGACCACCAAGCGCACCCTCGACCTCGAGGCCCTCCTCGCCGAGGACTCCACGTTCTTCGGCGACCTCTTTCCCCACGTCGTGCAATACCGGGGAACCCTGTACCTCGAGGACGGCCTGCACCGAGCCGTCCGGACCGCACTGCATCAGCGCACCGCCATCCACGCCCGTGTGCTGGTGATAGATGGCTAGGAAACCCAAGGACATCACCGTCCTGCACGGCCACCGCGTAGTCTCCGGGCAGGAACTCAGGGCCACCTTCGTTGAACATGACGACACCGAAGACAACCCCGTCCGGCTGCGCCGGCGGATCCTGCACGGAGTGGTGCTGGTCCTGCTGGTGGGGCTGATCATCTCCGCGATCGTCGTAGCGCTGGCCATCATCAACGGACAGATCAAGCTTCCGACGGCGGAGCGGAGCCCGTCTGCCGTCTCGGCGTGTCCCGCAACAACGTTCGACTACACACCGAACGACAAAGTCAGCCTCAACGTCTACAACGCCACGAACCGGCCCGGCCTGGCGCGTTCCGTGGCCGACGAGTTCCTGGCCAGGAAATTCGCGGTTGCCGTGGTGGACAACACGCAGTCCGGTTACCGGGGTGTGGCCGCAGTGGTTTCGGGGGCTGCCGGCCAGGCGGCCGCCTTCAGTGTCCAGCGGAACCTGCCCAAGTCGGACTACTTCCAGGACGGCCGTTCGGACGGCAGCGTGGATGTGATCCTCACCGGAGAATTCAAGGAACTGACCGCGCCGGCCCTCGTGGACCAGACGCCCGGCCGGCTCAGCTGCCCGCGGGAGAGCCGCCGGATCGTCGACAGCGCCAAGTGGCCGGTGATCCCGAAAGCGGGCTGAGCCAGGATGCCGAGCCTGGGAGGCTGAGCCAGGCTACGGTGCGGTGAGCCTGACGGGGCGGCCGTCGTCGTCGAACCGTGCCCCCGCGCCCAGCTGGATGAACCGTACGGTGCGGAGCACCGCTTCGGGGGTGCCGTCGCCGCGGGCGGCACTGGAGGACAGCGTGCCGTGGATGAGTTGCGCCAGCTGGGTGATGTCCGCCTCGGGAAGGTAGCCCTGCGCCATCGCGTCCCGCAGGATGTCCTGCAGGAGGAGGCTGAGTTCGCCCACGTGGTCCGCCAGCTTCGAAAAGGACGTCGGCGACAGCACGGCGGCCATGGCCGGACCCGGCGGCAGGTGGCGGCGGCTCAGGTCCTCCACCTGGGTCCGGACGTACAGCGCCAGGCGCTCCACCGGGTTCTCCAGGGACTGCAGCGACTCCCGCAGGCCGTCGAGGAAGCGCTCGGTTTCATCCAGCGCGTAGGCGATCAGCAGCTCTTCGATGTCCGCGTAGTAGTTGTACACGGCAGTGCGTCCGATGCCGGCATGGCGGGCCACATCAGTCATGGTGAGCCCGGGCAGGCCGTGGGTGAAGAGGAGCTCGCCGAAGCCGGTCAGGATGCGGCGTTGGGTCTCGGCTCGTTGGGCAGCATTCGTGGCGGCCGAAATCCTAGGCATACAGACACTTTACAGTGATCTGTCAGCAAACCACGGCCGCCGGCGCCGGGGAGTCAGATGGCGCAGCCGTCGGGGCCGCAGGCTTCCGCGCCGCCGTCGCTGCCATTGCCGCCTTCGCTGCCCGGAGCGCCGGCGCCGGCCATGACCAAGTGCTGCTTTTCCTGCCATGCCTGGTTGAGCGCCTGGCTGAACATCGCCGACGGCTGGGCGCCGGACAGGCCGTACTTGCGGTCGATCACGAAGAACGGCACGCCGCTGATGCCCAGGGCGCGGCCCTCTTCGAAGTCGAACCGGACGTCGTCCGCGTACTTGTCGGTGGTGAACAGCTCGTCCAGTTCGCCGGCGTCGATCCCCAGGTCCTGTCCCAGGGACGTGAGGTATTCGCGGCTGCCGATGTCCTTGCCGTGCTCAAAATGGTCGCTCAGCAGGCGCTCTTTGGCGGCATCCTGCTTGCCGTGGGCGGCAGCCAGGTGGATCAGCCGGTGGGCCGTGAAGCTGTTGGCAACCACGACGGCGTCAAACCGGTAGTTGAGGCCCTCGCCCTTGGCCTGTTCCGCCACATGGTCGAACATCTGCGAGACCTGGGCCGGTGCCATGCCCTTGCGGGTGCTGAGGTACTCCAGTTCGGTACCGTCGTAGTGCTCGGGAAGGGTGGGGTCCAGCTGGTAGCTGCGCCACTGCACCTCCACGGACTCGCGGTGCGGGAACTCGGCCAGGGCGGCTTCGAAACGGCGCTTGCCGATGTAGCACCAGGGACACGCGACGTCTGACCAGATCTCAATCTTCATGCTGGCGACAACCGCGTGCTTACCGGGTCCATTCCCCGGCAGGCATGTCACGTTCGTCACTGGGCAGCTTGGGGTGGGGGACCGCCCGCTCCATCACGAAGTCGTGCTCCACCGTGGTTCCCAGGTTGAACGATTTGGTGCCGACCTTCCGGAAGCCGGATTTCTCGTAGAAACGGATGGCCTTGGCGTTCTGGCTGTTGACGCCCAGCCACATGCCGCGGGCTCCGGATGCTGCGGCCTGGCCGAGGCTCGCGTGCATGAGCTCGGCCGCGGCACCGAGCCCGTGATGGTCCGGGTGGACGTAGCATTTGCTGAGCTCCGCCGAGGGCAACAGGGTCAGGGCGGCGGCAACGTCCGGGTCAGCGGCCGGCCGGTCCACGAGCATGCTGTAACCGCGGAGGTCCCCGTCGGAATCGATCACCAGGACCGTGATGCCGGGGTCCGCCAGATAGCTCCGGAAGTTCGCCTCGCTGAGGGTGTTGGCAAGGTGCGCCGCGATATCGGCGGGGGAGGACTGCGGCGGGCAGGCCAGCGGAAAGGTGACGGCGGCGAGCCCTGCCAGCGGCCCGGCGTCATCCGCTGTTGCTTTGCGGATGGTGTGCGTCATGCCCAAAATCCTAGCCCGCGGCCTCCGCGAGGTAGGTCCTGATGCTGTCGACCACCAGTTGATGGTCGTCGTCCGAGGACAGCCCGGAGGCCGTGACTGCGGCCACGACGCCCGTGCCCCGCACCCGGACAGGGAAGGAGCCTCCGGCCAGCGTGTAGTCCTCCGGCGTGAGCCACCCTCCTTGTGTGGGATCGAAGGCCTTGGCCGAGAACTCCTCGGACAGCAATGCCGTGCTGTGCTCAAAGCGCAGTGTGGACGCCGCTTTGCGGCGGATCCATTCCTCCTGGTCGGCTGTGGCGCCGGGCAGGACGCAGCGGAACAGCACTATGTTGTGGCGCCGGATATCGATGGCCACGGAATGGCCCGCGGCGATGGCGCGGTTGGCGATGAGGGAGCCGAGGCGCCAGGCGTCGTGATGGTCAAAGCCCGGGAAAACGAGCTCTTCCTCGTGCCGGCGCAGTTCGGTGATCCGCGGTGATTCGCTGTCAGTCATTAGGAGTCCCCTGAACGGCAGCGTCGGCGTCGTAGCTGAGCCCGATCTGGCGGCGGATTTCGTCCATCGCCGCCATGACGGCCACTGATTCGCTTGGAGGAAGGATGGTGCCGGCGGTATCGCCTGCCCTGATGAGGCGTTCCAGTTCTGCGGCCTGGTACTGCATTCCGCGGCTGCTGACGGGCTGCTCGTAGCGTTCAATGACGCTGCCATCCACGGCATGAACGGTGAAGGGCACGGGGTTGTACCAGGTGGATTCGAGGTCGATCCACCCTTCGGTCCCGATGACCATGGCCCGGTTGGCGCTGGCGGCGTCCAGTTCGCAGTCCACAATGGCCTGCTGACCGCCGGCATAGTCAAAGATCGCTGCAGTCTGCCGGTCCACACCCGTCGCGGTCATCGAGGCGCTGGCGCGAATGCTCTCCGGGGTGCCCAGGATGTCGAACGCAAAGGAGACCGGGTAGATGCCGAGGTCCAGCAGCGCTCCGCCGCCCAGTGCAGGATCGTTTAGCCGGTGGGCAGGGTCCTTGGGCAGGCTCTGGTTGTGGCTGGCCACCACTTTCCGGACCTCGCCGATGGTGCCTTCCTGGATGATTTCGCGGAGGCGGACCATGTGCGGCAGGAACCGGGTCCACATGGCTTCCAGCGCCACGAGTCCTTTGGATTCCGAGAGGTCAACAATGTCCCGGGCCTCGCGGGCGTTCATGGTGAACGACTTCTCCACCAGCACATGCTTGCCGGCATTCAACGCCAGTAGCGCGTTCGCGTGGTGGAAAGGGTGCGGCGTGGCGATGTAGACCACGTCAACCAGCGGGTCCGCCACCAAATCCTCATAGCTGCCGTGCGCGGTTGCCACGCCGTACTGCTCGGCAAACGCATTGCTCGAGTCCAGCGAGCGTGACCCGACGGCCTGGACCGTGAAGCCGTTCTCGTTCAGGTCCTGCGCCTGCAGCCCGGCGATGAATCCGGTGCCAAGGATGCCCCAGCAGATCGCTCCGTCGGAAGTGCCGGTGGGTTGATTAGCCACGAACGTTGTCCTTTGATGGGTTGGTGTTGGCCAGCGGGTACGCCACAAACGCAAAGCGCCTGGAATCCGGCGACCAACTGTTGACGTTGAGGGTTCCTTGGCCGCCGAAGAGGGGCCAGATGTGCAGCGGTGCGGTCCAGTCACCGGTGGAGACAAGCACGACGGCGACCGGCAGGTCCGCGGGGTGGCCCGCCGTGCCTGCGGGAAAGCGGATGTAGCTGGCCAGCTCGCCGTCGGGGGAGAGATGCGGGAACCAGTCGACGGTGCCGCTTTCAAGGAGGCGTTCGAAACCGCTGCCATCAACCTGCACACGGGCAAGCTGGGCATGGCCGGGGAGGGCGGTGAAGGACTCCGTGTTCAGATAGAGCCACTTGCCGTCGGGCGAATATTCCGGCCCGTCGCAATGGCCGGGGCCGACATCAACGCCGGCGGTAACGCCGCCGTCGGACGGTAGGGTCCTGAGGCGGCCCGGCAGCGTAAAGTCGCCCGCCTCGATACCCACGTAGGCCAGTTCGCGGCCGTCCGGGCTGACGCCGTGGAGGAAATGGAAGGAGCCGTCGTCGTCGGTGATCCGCTCCGCCTCGCCGCCGCCAAGCGGGGCACGGTAGATGTGCCCGTCGTTCGCCGAGAGGTAGATCGCCTGCCCGTCGGGCGCCAGGACGTGGTCGTTGTTGAGATCCGGGATGCCGCCCAGGGGGACGTGGCTGAGCCTCCCGTCCGCCACATCGAAGCTCCACAGCTTCCCGTCCCCGTTGAGGATCAGGGCCGAGCCGTCCAGGGTCCAGTTCGGAGCTTCGAGGAGGAGTTCGTCGGTGCTGTAGACAAGTTCGGATTCGCCCGTGGCGGACGCTATCCACACTTCGCAGCGCTGGCCGGGCTGAAGGGTGCGCAGCATGCTCAGAGCTCCTTGATCCGGATGTTCCGCCACCGGCACTGCGCGCCCTTGCCCCAGCGTGCTTCGCCGAACATGGAGTCGTTGTCGTGGACTTCCAATGCGATATGCCCGCGCTCCCCGAGGACACCCAGGACATCCGCCGGGTTGTAGTTCGGCGAGTCCAGCGTGGTGGTGTCCAGTTCGGCTATCTTGAGTCCGTTGACCCAGGTGGTGATGACCGGCAGGGCACCGACGCAGCGGATGCGAAGTTCGTTCCAGCCGCTCCAGCGCCAGACGTCGAGGAAGTCCCCGACGTCGGCGGCGTGCTTCAGGCGGGCACGCTTTTCCTCCGTAACAGGCTCCACCGAGGTGGCCGGGTTGTCCGCAATCAAACCGGTTGGACGGCCGTCAGCGTCCATTGCCACATTGACGGCGAAGGGCACAGCGGAGAAGCTCGCCAGCCCGTTGCCGAAGAACCCGCCGATGCCGCCGGAGGGGCGGTGGTCCACCAGAACCTGGAAACCTTCCCATGTATCCGGCCGGCGCCGGATCATCACGCCGGTGTCTGCCGGCCAGTCAGGGCGCATGTCCAGCACGAGTTCGAAGTCGCCGAAGGCCTGCTCGCTCACCAGGTAGCCGCCGTAGCCGCTGCCGGGGGAGTCCTGCTCGCCCACCAGGACGCCGTCTTCCACGAACCAGCGGGCCGGGTGCTTCTCGGGTTCCACAGGTGGGGTCAACCCCAGGGCGGCAAAGCGTTCCGAGAGGGCCGGGCCGCCCGGATACTCGGTGCCATAGACGCGTGGCACGGATCGCCAGCCGGCCAGTGTGGTGCCGTCGAACAGCGGCACAAAACCGTCGTCGCCGTCGTGCGTTGCAGTGCCTGCCATGAACTAGTCCTTGCTGCTGAAGGCGGCGTCGAAGGAGGTGTTCGACGCCGGGAAGTCGAACTTCTTGAGGGCGGCGAGGGCTTCGGGGGCGCCGTGGAGGCGGTCCATGCCGGCGTCTTCCCATTCGACGGAGATGGGGCCGTTGTAGCCGATGGCGGTGAGGGCGCGGAAGGACGATTCCCAGGGCACGTCGCCGCGTCCGGCGGAGACGAAGTCCCAGCCGCGGCGCGGATCGCCCCAGGGCAGGTGGGAGCCCATGACGGTGTTCCGGCCGGTGGGGCGGAGCTTGGTGTCCTTGCAGTCCACGTGGTAGATCCGGTCCTTGAAGTCCCAGATGAAGGAAACGGGGTCGATGCCCTGCCACATGAAGTGGGACGGGTCCCAGTTGAGCCCGAACGCCGGCCGGTGGCCGATGGCTTCGAGGGTGCGGACGGTGGTCCAGTAGTCGTAGGCGATTTCGGACGGGTGGACTTCGTGGGCGAAGCGGACCCCGCATTCGTCGAAGACGTCCAGGATGGGGTTCCAGCGGTCCGCGAAGTCCTGGTAGCCGGCTTCGATGACCTTTTCCGGCACCGGCGGGAACATGGCGACGTACTGCCAGATGGAGGAGCCGGTGAACCCGACGACCGTGTCCACGCCGAGTGCTTTGGCGAGGCGGGCGGTGTGTTTCATTTCCTCGGCGGCGCGCTGGCGGACGCCTTCGGGGTCCCCGTCGCCCCAGACTTTGGACCCGACGATGGCTTCGTGACGGAAGTCGATCGGGTCATCGCAGACGGCCTGGCCCTTGAGGTGGTTGGAGATGGCCCAGACCTTGAGGTTGTACTTCTCCAGGACGGCGAGTTTGGATTCGACGTAGCCGGGTTCGTCCCAGCGCCAGGCGTCCAGGTGGTCCCCGGAGACGGCGATTTCGAGGCCGTCGTAGCCCCAGCCTGAGGCGAGCTTGGCGACGTCCTCGAAGGGGAGGTCGGCCCACTGGCCGGTGAACAGGGTGTACGGGCGGGGCATGTCAGGCTCCTTCAATGGCGGGGACGGGGGAAGCAGTGAGCTGGATGATGGAGGACTTGGCGTTTGCGGATTCTTCGATGGCGGCCAGCACCCGCTGCACGGCCAGGCCCTCATCGAACGACGGCGAGGGCGGGGTGCCGCCGTCGATTGCGGCAAGGAAGTCGCGGATTTCGTGCGTGAAGGTGTGCTCCCAGCCGATCACGTGCCCCTGCGGCCACCAGGCGGCCATGTACGGGTGCTCGGGTTCGTTGACCAGGATGCGGCGGAACCCCTGTTCGCGGACCGGGAGGGTGGCGTCCAGGAAACCGAGTTCGTTGATGGTTTCCAGGTCGAACAGGAGGGAGCCCTTGTCCCCGTAGATTTCCAGCTTCAGGGAGTTCTTCTGGCCTGTCGCCATGCGGGAGACCTCCACCGAGGCGATGGTCCCGGAGTCCAGGGTCAGCGTGGCCCAGGCGGCGTCGTCGACCGTTACCTCTTCGGGGCCGTCCGCCCCCGGGCGGCTGTTCACGAAGGTGTGCAGCCGGCCCGAAATCTCCGTGACGGTGCCGCCGAGCAGGAACATGACCTGGTCGATGGCGTGCGAGGCGATGTCGCCCAGCGCGCCGGACCCGGCGGTTTCCTTGTTCAGCCGCCACGTCATGGGGGAGTCCGGATCCACCAGCCAGTCCTGCAGGTACGCGGCGCGGACGTGCCGGACGGTACCGAGCCGGCCTTCGGCGATGAGCTCTTTCGCGAGGGCCAGGGCCGGGACACGGCGGTAGTTGAAGCCGATCATGGACTGCACACCGCGTTCCCGGGCGGACCGGGCGGCATCCGCCATGGCTTCAGCCTCGGCCAGGGTGTTGGCCAGGGGCTTCTCGACCAGGACGTGCTTGCCGGCCTCAAGCGCCGCGACGGCGATCTCGGCGTGCATCCAGCCCGGGGCGCAGATGTCCACGATGTGAATGTCGTCCCGCTCCAGGACCGAGCGCCAGTCGGTCGCTGTTTCCGCCCAGCCGTATTTCTCGGCGGCGGCCGCGACCTGCCCGGCGTCCCGGCCCACGAGCACTTTCTGCTCGAAGGCCGGGACGTCGAAGTAGGACGCGACGTTCCGCCAGGCGTTCGAGTGGGCCTTGCCCATAAACGCGTAGCCGATCATCGCCACACCCAGCGGTGGGTTGTCGGGATTGGTGCCGTCCGTGCTTTCGGGGGAGTTCATTGCCTGGTTCCTAGAGGGTGGAAGCGGTGGGGTCCCAGTCCTCGGGGAGGGCAGGGGACGCGGGCGCGGAGCTTTCGACGTTGACAAAGGCGCCGGACTCAACGGATTCGGAAATCGAGACCATGGTGTCCAGCACGTGGTAGGCCAGGTTGCCCGTGGCGCGGTGCGGAACCCCTGCCCGGATGGAGCGGGCCATGTCCAGCACGCCCATGCCGCGGCCGTTGGACGGTCCCGTTGCGGGGACGACGGTCCACTCCTCGTCGCCCGCGCGCCAGAGCCGCACGTCGCCGTCGAAATAGTTCGGGTCCGGGAGGGAGATGGTGGCTTCCGTGCCGGTGATCTCCACGAAGCCCATCCGCTGGCGGGGTGACTCGAACGAAAAGACACTGTGCGACGACTGGCCGCCCTCGAACTGGGCCATCGCGGACACGTGGGTGGGGACCTCCACGGTGAACTCCTCGCCCAGCTTGGGTCCGGATCCGATGACGCGGACTTCCTTGGCTTTGGAACCGATGGCCGCCACGCGGCGCACGGACCCGAAGGTCTGGACCAGCGCGGTGAGGTAGTAGGGGCCCATGTCGAACAGGGGGCCGGCGCCGTACTGGAAGAGGAACGCCGGATTCGGGTGCCAGGATTCCGGCCCCGGCGTCTGGAACGTGGTCATCGCCGTCAGCGGGGTGCCGATGTCGCCGCGTTCAATCAGCCGCCGGGCGGTCTGCAGCCCCGCGCCGAGGAACGTGTCCGGGGCGCAGCCGAGCCGCAGCCCCGCAGCGTCGGCCGCTTTGAGCAGCCCCAGACCCGATTCGCGGTCCAGCGAGAACGGCTTTTCGGTCCACACGTGCTTGCCTGCGTTGACGGCGGCCGTGGCCACCTCCACGTGCGCCGCCGGGATGGTCAGGTTGACGATGATTTCGACGTCGGGATGGTTCAGTGCCGCGTCCACCCCGCCGGATTCGGCGATCCCGTATTCCTTTGCCCGGGCGGCCGCGGCATCCTCGAACAGGTCGGCGATGACGTGGACCTTGAGGTCCGGGAAGGTGGTCAGGTTGTCCAGGTACTGCTTGCTGATGTTGCCGGCGCCGATGACGGCGACGCCCACCGGGCCTCGCTTCGTGGAGGGGGTGCTCATGCCCGTGCTCCTTCACTTGCTTCGGTGTTTGCTTCGGTGTTCAGGAACGCCAGGGACTGGGCGATGCCGTCGAAGATGTCGCCGGAGTAGTCGTCGAACTCCACGACGCCCACTTCGAGGGACTTGGCGGCCCCGATGACGTCCCACACGGCGATCTTGCCCTGGCCGGCGGGCTGCTGGGCCTTAGTGTCGGTGGTGGCCGGGCCGTCCTTGATGTGGATGAACTTCACCCGGTCGCCGAGTTTGGCGAGGATGTCCACGGGATCCTGGCCGCCGACGGCAACCCAGTACGTGTCCACTTCCAGGACCAGTTCGGGGTCCAGGAGGTCAGCGAAGTGTTCCAGTGCCGTACGGCCGTCGATGATGGACTCCAGCTCCCAGGCGTGGTTGTGGTATCCGACGCGGATGCCGTATTCGGCGCCTTTCTTGGCTGCAGCGTTGAGCTTTGCGGCGGTGGCCTGGATGTCCTCGGCCTTCTGCCAGTGCTCGGCCGGCAGGTACGGATCGATGACGGTGCTGATGCCCAGTTCCCTGGCAGCTGCAAAGATTTCGTCCTGGTCCTGGCTGAGCAGGGGTGCGTGGCCGGACGGTGCGGTGAGGCCGTTCTCCTTGAGCGCGGCACCGAGTTCGGCTGACGTGGCCACGAAGTTGTACGGCTCAACCTGGGTAAAGCCGATCTCAGCTACCTTCCTGATGGTGCCGGGCAGGTCTTCCTGGATGGCATTGCGCAGGGTGTACAGCTGAAGCGAGTAAGACATGATCGTTCCTTTGCGGGAGTTTTCTTTTCGGAAGTGCGGTTCTGGGGGAGGGCCTGGACCTAGCGGCCGGCGAGGGATCCGCCGATGCCGCCGACGCTGAAGTACTTGTTCAGGGTGGCGAAGACGATGATGGGCGGAAGCATCATGACCACGGCGAGTGCCATGACTGAGGTCCAGTCGGTGGCGTTCTGCTGGAAGAAGGACTGCACGCCCATGGGGAGGGTGAAGATCTCGTTGGAGCGCAGGAACACGATGGCTACGAGGTAGTCGTTCCAGGCCAGCAGGAAGGCGAAGATCGCGGTGGAGAGGATGCCGGGAAGCGAGTTGCGGAGTACCACCTTGGTGAACGATCCGAAGACGGAGCAGCCATCGATCCACGACGCTTCTTCGAGGCTGATCGGGATGGAGTCGAAGTAGGCGGCCATCATCCACGTCGCGACGGTCATGGTGGAGCCGACATAAATGATGGTGATGCCCAGCAGGTTGTCCACCAGTCCCATGGCTGCGAAGAGGATGAACAGCGGCACCACTGAGGTGATGATCGGCAGGGACTGCATGACGAACAGGAGCAGGGAGTAGCCGGAGACCGCTTTGGACCGGCCACGGGAAAGGACATAGCCGGCGGGTGCGGCCACGGCTACTGATACCAACACTGTGGACAGGGTGGTGATCAGGCTGTTCTGCAGCCAGGTGGCGGCAAGGGTCTTCGAGAAGACGTTGCTGAGGTTCTCGAAGGTCAGGCCGGTGGCGGTGCTGGTGGGCCCGGGGGTGAAGGCGAGCACCACCGTGACCATGATCGGCACGAGGACTATCGCAGTGATGATCAGGATGGCGGTGAACCGCCACCAGCGGCCGCGATCGCCCGCTTCGGAGAGGACGCGCTTGTTCTTGGCCGGTCCGGCGACGCCGAGGACGGGCCCGGACTGGGGATGGGCGTGGACTACTGCGCTCATTATTCGACGCTCGACTTTCGGATCTGGCGGTACAGAAGAACGGAGATGACAACCAGGGTCATGGTCATGAGGAAGGCGATGGCCACGCCGGGTCCGGTGGCGAAGTCCTGGAAGACCGTACGGTAGGCCAGGACCACCAACGAGGTGGTGGCGTTGACCGGGCCGCCGCCTGTCAGCAGGTAGATGGTGGGGAAGTCATTGACGCAGAAGATGGTCATCAAGATCCAGGAGATATACGTGGACCGGGCGATCAAGGGAAGCGTGATCTGGCTGAACTGCTGCCAGCGCGTGGCGCCGTCCATGCTGGCCGCTTCGTAGACGGTGCTGTCCACAGAGGCGAGGGCTGCCGAGATCATCATCATCATGAACGGGAAGCTGACCCAGACCTTGAACACCATGACGGTGATGGCCGCGAGGTTGGGATCGGCGAGGAACAGCGGAGTGCCAAGCCCCAGATTGCGGAACAGGGACGGAATCAGGCTGTCCGGGGTTGCCACCAGCCAGTTCCATGCGGTGGACGACACCACGATCGGCACCACCCAGGGCAGCAGGAGGAGGACCTTGAAGGTGCCGCCGGCGGGGATCTTCGTCCGCAGGAGGAGAGCGAGTCCAAGGCCGACCAGCCACGATCCGAAGACACCCACGATGGTGAACATCAGGGTGAATTGCGCCGCTTTCCAGAATGCCGGGGAGGACAGGACCTTGGCGAAGTTATCGCCTGCGACGAAGTCTCCAGTTTGCAGGAGGTCTCCGTCATGCGTGGCCTGGACTGCCGCGTAGATAAGGGGATAACCGTGGATCAGGACCAGCAGGACCACGGACGGGAGCAGGAGCCAGAAGAAGGTCCTGGTGGTTTGAGCGGACAGCTTGCTCTTGCGGTTGCCGCTCCCGGTCCCGCCGGGAGCGATTCCCTTGCGGGCCCGGCTAAGTCCGGACTGCGCTGTGGTGGTTGTCATGGACGGGCCGCTCTACTTTTTCAGGACCGATTCGAGGGCGGACTGGAAAGTTTGCAGCGCGGTCTTGGCATCAGACTTGCCAGTAATGATTGTCTGTGTGAACTGGTTCAGCGCCTGGCCGCCGTCGAGGGCTGCGAGGTTCGCGTTCAGCGTGTTGCCCTGGGAAGCGAAGGTCTTGGCGATGGGCTGCCAATCCTTGACGATCTTGACGTTGTTGGGGTCCGAGGCAAACTCGGGCAGCTCGGTGATGGACTTGAAGACCGGAAGGGCGGACATGAGCTTCTGGCGCCACAGTTCCTTGAGCTGGCCCAGGTAGTAGACCAGGAACGCCTCGGAGGCCTCCTGCGACGGGGTGTTCGTGTACATCATGATGTTGTTCGGGAAAACGATGGTTGCCTTGTCCCCGTGCGGGCCTGTGATGGGGTCCGCGACGAGCAGATCACCGGAGGTGTCGCCGACGCGCTGCGGGACATTGGCCTGGAACAGGCCGTATCCGGCCTTGCCGTCCTTCCACTGGGCGGACATGTTGTCGGTGGTGTAGCTGACGGCAGCGGGATCGACGATTCCGTTGGACACCAGTTCCAGGACGAATTCCATGGCTTCGACGTTGCGGTCGTTCATCAGGTCAAGTTCGCCGTCCTTGGTGAAGACACCGCCGCCGTTGTTGACCATCATCATGATCATGGAGTGGTTGGCGTAGTTGTTTCCTGACCCGGCACCGGTGGTGAAGCCGAACGCGCCGACCTTCTTGAGTGCCTTGCCGGCTTCGAGGAGGGACGGCCAGTCGGTCGGAAGGGCCACGTTGGCCTTCTCGAACAGCGACTTGCGGTACCAGAACACCCGCATGTCCAGCTGCCACGGAACGGCTACGTACCCCTTGTCTGACTTGAACGGGTCCAGCACACCCGGCAGGAAGTCGTCGAACTGGCCGTTCTTCTTCAGCGTCTCGATGACCTTGTCCGCGTAGGCAATCTGGCCCTGCTTCTCGAACTGGAAGGCCTGGAAGCCGCCGCCGGTGGACACCGCGGGGCCGGTCTTGGACGCGATCGCCGAGGAGAACGTCTGGTAGAAGTTGTTCCACTGGATGATCTGGTAGCTGGCCTTGCTGTTGGCTCCGGAGAAGCCTTCGGCGATCTTCTTGGCGGCGTCGTTGTAGGCGGGGGTGGCCCACGGCATGTCCCAGAACTTGATGGTTCCGCCGGCTCCGCCGCCTCCGCCCTGCGAACCTGAACCGCCGCCACAGGCGGCGAGGAGGGGAACGGAGGCCGCGGCGGCAGCGAAGCCCAGGAACCCCCGCCGGGAGAAGGCGGAAGATGCGATGGAGGGTTTGGTAGACACGATGGTTTCCTTTCAGGGCCCGGAGTGACTGAATGCCCGGGCCCTTCTCGACAATGAGTGGATGCTGACTGGAAGAGCGGGAACTGCTGGTGGTTCGGTAAGGCTGTCTAGCTGGTGAGTTGGCTGACGAGGGACAAGACAGTGGAGAACTGGACCAGGTCGGTGGCCGGGATCCCGGACGAAAGATGCAAGTGGACCCTCGACCAGCTGGTCCGGTGGGACGATTCGTACAGGGTGGGAAGCGCCGTTGCTCCTTCTTTGGTTACAGCCCGGACCACGGCCGGCCATGCAGCTGCCGGGTCCGGCAGCACGACGTCGGCACGGCCGGTTGAGGTGAGGATCGAGACACTCGCGGTGGCCGGCAGCGCGGAGGTGAGGATGCCCTGCAAAGCGACCGGTGCGCCGCTGGCCAGGACTCCGGCAACCGTGTAGCCGTTTGCGTTGCGCTGTACCATCCGCACGTTCTGCACCGCTATCCCGCATTGGACCAATACGGAGAACTGTTCCGTCAGCAGGTCCCGGGGGTCCGTTCCGGGTACCCCAATGGCAACCGAGTCGAGCAGGACGGCATCCTCGAGGGCAGCGGCGATGACGCCGTGCACGTTCTCGCTGGAGCCGGCCAGCGCCAGGTTGCCGGCCCACGGCTGGTCGAGCACCACCACGGAGCCGGCGGCTTCGGCGACACCGATCAGTGCGGCGGGATCTTCAGCCACCGGCGCGGACACCACAATGCCCTTGGCTCCCTTGCGGACCGCGGCGGCCGCCCGTTCGGTCCAGCCCGCATGGCCCGAGACCGCGGTGATGTCCGGCGCGGAAGCTGCCGGGGCGGCGGGGGCAAAGGACAAGGGCAGGGAAGCGACGACGGCGGACACCGCACCTGCTGCTTCAGCCTGCGGATCCGCATACACGGACAGCTGCGTGGTCATGCGTTGACCTCCTGGTCTTCTGTTGTCCCGCTGGCGGCGCTGCCAGCATCAACCCGGCCAGCATCAACCCGGCCTGTATCTACCCGGCCTGTATCCACTCGGCCTGCGGCCGCATCGGCGATTGCCAGTGCAAACTCAAGGTCATGGATCAGGGTCTCGGCGGACGGGGGCTGGCCGGTGCCGCCGGCCAGTTCGGCCAGTTTTCGCCACTCGCCCTCGTAGCCGTTGTGGCCGAAGGGGCCAAGGACCGTGGTGCGCCCGGCCGTCCGGATCCGGGCGGTTGCCGAGCCGGCCTGGACGTAGGACGGGGTGAAGTCGATTTTCAGGGCCGCGTCGTCGCCGATGGCCTCAAACTCCCAGGCGGGCTCCCACGTGGCGTTCATGGCTGCACGGAGCTCGATGGTTACGTTTCCGGCCCGCAGGGAGATGACGTAGCCGAAAGGCCGGACGATTTCAGCATGCAGGACCTCCACGTCAGCGAAGTCCGGGGTGAAGCGGCGGACCAGCGGAAGGTCGTGGATGGCCAGGCCCATCACCCCGCCTGTGAGCATGGCCTTGATGACGTCCGGCTCGGTCGGGTCACTGGACGGCAGGGACACGCGGCCCACGATCTCCGTGGCAAAGTCTTCGAAGCGAGGGTTCGGCGGAAGGACGATGGAGGACCGGACGGTGTGCACCTGCTCCGGCAGGTCGCCCCAGGCATCTTCGGCCGCGAGCCAGCCGGGATCGAAGGTGTGCATGGCTCCGACGATGATGGGGACGCCGGTCTCGGCTGATACGGCGGAGATTGCGGCGGCCTCTTCGCCGTTCATGGCAAACGGCTTTTCGCACAGGACGGCCTTCTTGCCCGCCCGGCAGGCCGCGATGACCTGGGCTGCGTGGAACTGGTGCGGGCTGCAGATGGCCACGATGTCAACGGCGGTGTCTGCGAGGAGTTCCTCCATGCTGGTGCTGAAGCGTGCTCCGACCCTGCCTGCCACCGATGCTGCCACTGCGGGGTCGACGTCCATGATGTGGCGGACCTCCAGGATGTTCCCCAACCGTGCGAGCGACGGCAGGTGGATGGCCTGGGTTACAGGTCCGGCGCCCAGAATGCCGACGCCCAGGAGGGCCGGTGATGCCTGTGCTTGGCTCGACAAGTTGCTTACCTCTTTGTAGTAGCTGGAGCGTGGTGGCCGGCGTCCGCTTTCAGTGACACCGCTCACAGATCAAGCTAGAACTACTTTTGTCGATCGTCAAGCAAAAGTTGAAAAGTTCCCGACAATCTTTCGGTGGCGTGACATGCATAAGAGCTTCGTGCTATCACTGACTCATGAATCCCACGCCTGGAAAAGAGTCCGGCACCGAAGCAGGACCGGACGCCGCCCCCGATGGTGCGGGCAGTCTTTCCCGGGCCGGCGACCTCTTCCAGCTGCTCCGCGACGGCAAAGCCCGCACCCGGGCCGAACTGGCCCTGACCACCGGGCTGGCGCGGTCCACCGTGGCCGCCCGCATCGACGCCCTGATCTCTTCCGGGCTGGTGGGCCCCGCCGGTGAGGCGAGCTCCAGCGGCGGCAGGCCGCCGTCGCGCTTTGCCTTCAATCCCGCCGCCCGCGCCGTCCTGGCGGTCGACGTCGGGGCCACGCACGTGATCGTTGCCGTCACCGACCTTGGCGGCAATGTGCTGTCCGAACGCCGCCTGGCCCAGGACGTCGCCGACGGCCCGGAAGCAGTCCTGGGCCGGGTGGTCGAGGAGGGCAAGGCACTCCTCGGTGAAGCCGGCAGGACCACCGCGGACCTCGCCGGCATCGGGATCGGACTGCCGGGCCCCGTGGAGCATGCCACCGGGATGCCGGTGAAGCCGCCCATCATGCCCGGCTGGGACGGGTTCGACGTGGTCCGCTACGTCCAGCGCTCGCTGCCGGTTCCGGTGCTGGTGGACAACGACGTCAACATCATGGCCCTTGGCGAACGCACCGCCTATTGGCCCGAGCACGACAACTTCCTCTTCATCAAAGTGGCCACGGGCATCGGCGCGGGCATCATCAGCAGCGGGGAACTCCAGCGCGGCGCCAACGGAACAGCAGGAGACCTGGGGCACGTGCGCGTTCCGCGCGGCGACGACGTCCTGTGCCGCTGCGGCAACTACGGTTGCCTCGAAGCGCTGGCATCCGGCCCCGCCGTCGCCCGGGAACTGGCACGCCAGGGCCTTCCGGCTGAAAAGGGCGGTGATGTCCTGCGGCTCGTCGGCGAGGGCAACCTCCAGGCGATCCAGGCGCTCCGCCAGGCCGGCAGGGATGTGGGGGATGTGCTGGCCATGGTGGTCAACCTGTTGAATCCGTCGGTGATCGTGATCGGCGGCAGCCTCGGCCAGGCCGGCGACCACCTGATGGCCGGAGTCCGGGAGGTGGTCTACCGGCGGTCCCTGCCGCTGGCCACGTCGCACCTGCGGATAGCGCTCGCGATGGCCGGCGACCAGGCGGCGATCCTCGGTGCCAGCCAAATGGTCACCCAACATGTGTTGTCACCTGCCGTGATCGAGGCCACCCTGCAGGCAACGGGATAACGCCCGTCATCTTGCCGCGGGCATGATAGCAATGAATGGATGAAACCGATTTCCAGCTTCCGCACCCAGCCGCAGCCCGCCTTATGACGGCGAATTTCCTGGCCAGGGTTCCGCGCGGCTGGATCCTGCTGGCGAGCATCGGACTCATCGCACTGAACATGCGCGGCCCGTTCGTGGCGGTTGCCCCCGTGGTGGGCCCGATGCAGCAGGACCTTGGCTTCTCGCCGGTGGAACTGGGGCTGCTGACCGGCATTCCGGTGCTGTGCTTTTCCCTCGCGGCGCCCCTCGCGTCTTTCGCGGGCAGGAAATTCGGGGCTGAGTTCGCCATCATGCTCACCCTCCTGGGTGTGCTGGCCGGCGTCATCGTCCGCTCCGCCGGCAACGGCGTCCTGGTGCTGTTCGGCACCGCGATCATCGGCCTGGCCATCACCATCGGCAACATCGCCGTGCCCCTGATCATCCGGCGCGACTTCTCGCCGCGGCGCCAGGGGACTGCCATGGGCATCTATACCGCAGCCCTGAACATCGGATCGTTCCTGACCTCGGTGGTCACCGCGCCGCTGGCCGAGCTGGCCGGGTGGCGGCTCTCGCTGGCCGCCAGCGGGCTGTTCGCCGTGGCTGCCATCGTTTTCTGGGTGCTGGCCGCCGGCCGGCAGGCTTTCGTGCCCGCCGCCGTAGAGGACTCAGACCCCCGTCCGGCCGGCGGCAGGCCGGCGTCGCGCTGGATCACTGTGGGGCTCACGGCCGGTTTTGCCGGGCAGGCGTTCTCCTACTACGGCGTCACGGCCTGGCTGCCGACCTTCCTGATCGACGAACTGGGCATGGCGCCCTCCGCCGCCGGCGCCGGGTCCTCGCTCTTCCAGATCCTCGCCATTGTGGGCGGCCTCGGCGTGCCCATGGTGGCCAGGTTTGCCAGTACGACGGCGGTGGCGGTCACCTTGGGCGTTATGTGGCTGACCGTTCCCCTTGGCCTGCTGCTGGCGCCGGAACTGTGGTGGCTCTGGTCCTCCCTGGGCGGCGCGGCGCAGGGCGGCGGCATCACCGTCATCTTCATTGCCATCATCAAACTGGCCCGCGACCAGGCGTCCGCGGGGCGGATGTCCGCGGTGGTCCAGGGCGTGGGCTACTCCGTTGGCGCCACTGCGCCGACGCTCCTCGGCTACGTCCACGGGCTGTCCGGATCATGGACCAACCCGCTGCTGCTGATCCTCGGCTCGGTGGCGGCGTTCTTCCTGGGCACCACCCTCTCCGTGCGGAAGGTGCCGAAGACCCGCTGACGGGTCCCGCCGTCGTCGTACTCCCTGTTATGTGTCCCCAAGCGCGAACGTACACTTAAGCCCCACGCAAAAGCGCGAACGGACAGTTGTGGCCCCTTGAAGAAGGGCCGCAACTGTCCGTTCGCGCTTAATGGTGCTTCCGTTGCCGGGCCGCCGCCCCGGATTTCGGGGGTGCCTGTTGCGAAGGGCGTGGTTGCCCGGCGAACGGAAATCTCGGCTGGACTAGCGCGGGGTCAGGCGGCCACCAGCGCCGCGTCCTCGACGGGGTCCTCTGACCGGTCCCGAGCCTCGTGCAGGAAGCGGGCGTAGGCAGGCAGGGTCAGGAACGTGGGGAACGCGTCGGCCAGGGTGACTTCCTCGAAGATGTCACGCGCGTCGGCGAAGCGGTCGCCTTCGAAGCGTTCCAGCCGGGTGAACTCCTCGTCCAGCAGGTCCTCCACCCACTCGCGGGTGATGATTTCGCCGTGGTCGGTGATGGCGTGGGAGTAGATCCACTGCCACAGCTGCGAGCGGGAGATCTCCGCGGTGGCGGCGTCCTCCATGAGGTTGTGGATGGCCACAGCCCCGTTGCCGCGCAGCCAGGACTCGATGTAGCGGATGCCCACCTCGATGTTGTTCCGGATGCCCTGCTCGGTGATGGTGCCCGTGGTGGAGGCGATGTCCAGCAGCGCGCGGTCGTCAGGGGTGACGTCCTCGCGGAGGCGGTCGAGCTGGTTCGGGCGGTCGCCGAGGACGCCGTCGAACACTTCGCGGCACACCGGGACCAGGTCCGGGTGGGCCACCCAGGAGCCGTCAAAGCCGTCGCCGGCCTCGCGGGTCTTGTCCGCGCGGACCTTCTCAAAGGCGATCGCGTTGGCTTCCTCGTCCTTGCGGTTGGGGACAGCTGCGGCCATGCCGCCGATTGCCATGGCGCCGCGCTTGTGGCATGCGCGGACCAGCTGCTCGGTGTAGGCGCGCATGAAGGGGGCCGTCATGGTCACCTGGACGCGGTCCGGCAGGACGAAGCGGGGGCCGCGGGTGCGGAAGTTCTTGATCATCGAGAAGATGTAGTCCCAGCGTCCGGCATTCAGGCCGGCCGCGTGGTCGCGGAGCTCGTAGAGGATCTCTTCCATCTCGAAGGAGGCCGTGATGGTCTCGATCAGCACGGTGGCGCGGATGGTGCCCTGCGGGATGCCCAGCAGGTCCTGCGCCAGGATGAAGATGTCGTTCCAGAGGCGTGCCTCGAGGTGGTTTTCGATCTTCGGCAGGTAGAAGTACGGGCCCTTGCCCTGGGCCAGCAGGCGGCGGGCATTGTGGAAGAAGTACAGGCCGAAGTCCACGATGCCGCCGGCGATCGGGGTCCCGTCGATCAGCATGTGCTTTTCCGGCAGGTGCCAGCCGCGGGGGCGGACCACGATGGTGGGCAGTTCGTCCGCCGGACGCAGCTTGTAGTCCTTGCCCTCCGGGGAGGTGAAGTCGATCCGGCGTTCCAGGGCATCGGTGAGGTTCAGCTGGCCCTGGATGACGTTGCGCCACGACGGGGTGGAGGAGTCCTCCATGTCGGCCAGCCACACCTTGGCGCCCGAGTTCAGCGCGTTGATAGTCATCTTCTTGTCCACCGGGCCGGTGATCTCCACGCGGCGGTCCTCGAGGCCCGGGGCCGGGGGAGCGACGCGCCAGTTCGGATCGTTCCGGACGGACTCGGTCTCGCGGAGGAACCGCGGGTCCAGTCCCTTGGCGATGTCCGCACGGCGGGACCGCCGGGCCTGCAGCAGCTCCTGGCGCCGCGCCGCCGTCGCCCGGTGCAGCTTGGCCACAAAA
The DNA here is from genome assembly GCF_039907775.1 of Arthrobacter sp. CC3. Classification (NCBI taxonomy): domain Bacteria; kingdom Bacillati; phylum Actinomycetota; class Actinomycetes; order Micrococcales; family Micrococcaceae; genus Arthrobacter; species Arthrobacter sp. CC3. The sequence continues at coordinate 3,536 of NZ_JARCCY010000028.1, read as the reverse complement.
GCCAGGGCGTCCGGAGTAAGAACCTCGCCCTGCCGGCAAATAGGCTGCGCGGTCAGCGTGATCCCGTTGATAGTGAAGTTGTCAGTGAAGCTGTTCATGAGAGTTCTCCTGGTGCAAGGCCCAACTGAGTCGCAGTAGGTGTCGTTTTGAGCCTCCAAAACGACACCTACTGCTATCTAGTTGGGGAAGAATTAGTGGAACTGGCCCTCTTCGGTCGATCCGACCAGGGCGAGGGTGGATGCGTTCGGGTTGAGCGCAGTGGCGATGTCGTCGAAGTAGCCGGTGCCGACTTCGCGCTGGTGCTTGGTCGCGGTGTAGCCGCGGGACTCGGAGGCGAATTCCTTCTCCTGGAGCTCGACGTAGGCGCTCATGCCTTCACGGGCGTAGCCGTGGGCGAGGTCGAACATCGAGTAGTTCAGGGCGTGGAAGCCGGCCAGGGTGATGAACTGGAACGTGAAGCCCATGGCGCCGAGTTCACGCTGGAACTTGGCGATGGTGGCGTCATCCAGGTGCTTGCGCCAGTTGAACGACGGCGAGCAGTTGTAGGAGAGCATCTGGTCCGGGAACTCGGCCTTGACGGCCTCGGCGAACTTCTTGGCAAGCTCGAGGTCCGGGGTGCCCGTTTCCATCCAGATGAGGTCGGAGTACGGGGCGTAGGCCTTGGCGCGGGCGATGCAGGGTTCGATGCCGTTGCGGACCTTGTAGAAGCCTTCGGCCGTACGCTCGCCGGTGATGAATTCCTGATCGCGCTCGTCGACGTCGGAGGTGATCAGGGTTGCGGCTTCGGCGTCGGTGCGGGCGATGACCACTGACGGGGTGCCGGCGACATCGGCGGCCAGGCGGGCCGCGTTCAGGGTGCGGACGTGCTGCTGGGTGGGGATGAGCACCTTGCCGCCGAGGTGGCCGCACTTCTTCTCCGATGCGAGCTGGTCCTCCCAGTGAACGCCTGAGGCGCCGGCCTGGATCATGGACTTCATCAGCTCGTAGGCGTTCAGCGGACCGCCGAAGCCGGCCTCGGCGTCGGCGACGATCGGCACCATCCAGTCCTCGACGGTCTGGATGCCTTCGGAGAATTCGATCTGGTCGGCGCGGAGGAGGGCGTTGTTGATGCGGCGTACCACGGTGGGAACGGAGTTGGCCGGGTAGAGCGACTGGTCCGGGTAGGTGTGGCCGGAGTTGTTGGCGTCGGCGGCGACCTGCCAGCCGGAGAGGTAGATGGCGCGGAGGCCGGCCTTGACCTGCTGCACGGCCTGGTTGCCGGTGAGGGCGCCGAGCGCGTTGGTGTAGCCGCCGGTCTTGTGCTCTTCGGTGAGCTGCTTCCAGAGCTTCTCGGAGCCGCGGCGGGCCAGCGTGTGCTCTTCGGAGACGCGGCCGCGGAGGCGGACGACATCCGTTGCCTTGTAGTCACGGGTCACACCTTCCCAGCGCGGGTTGGCGGCCCACTCGAGCTCCAGTGCGGCGGCCTGCTGCTCGGGCGTCTGCTGGGTGGGCTCAAATGCTGCAGTCATCTTTGTCTCCTTGTTTGTGCTCCGGATGTCCTGGCCGGTCCCCTTCCCTGCGCCGTTGCAGTTGGGGGACCGGTTGGACCGGTGCGGTGTTTCTTTCCGTGAGATCTACTTTTCTGCACTTTCAAGAGGGTTGCTAGAGAAAAAGTCTGGAAAGAAATGCACTTCTTCGCGTATTCTCAATAAATGTCGCCTACGAGCTGGAATCGCACCGCCGCCACCCCGCCGTCGTCCCCTTCGGTCCCCGAACTTGACGTCATCAGCCTGGGCCGCCGCGTCCGCCACCTGCGTAAAGCGGCGGCCATGACCCTCGATGACCTGAGTGCCGCCGTCGGGACCGCGCCGAGCCAGCTGAGCCTGATCGAGAACGGGAAGCGGGAGCCCAAACTGGGGCTGCTCCAGCAGCTGGCGGCCGCCCTCAATGTCAGCATCGACCAGTTGCTCGGGGCGGAGCCGCCGAACCGTCGTGCGGCGCTGGAGATCGAGCTGGAACGTTACCAGCGGAGCCCCCTCTACGAGTCCTTGAACCTGCCGAAAATCCGCATCAGCTCGCGGCTTCCGATGGATGTGCTGGAGTCCATGGTGGGCCTGCAGCACGAGCTGGAGCGCCGGCTCAATGAGCAGGCGGCGACGCCTGAGGAGGCCCGCCGTGCCAACGGCGCGCTGCGTGCCATGATGCGCGAGCGGAACAACTATTTCCCGGAGTACGAGGCGGAGGCGCAGAAGGTCCTGGCGTCGGTGGGTCACACCAGCGGTCCGCTGTCCCACCACGTCATCGCGGACATCGCCGGGCACCTCGGTTTCAGCCTCCACCACGTGGGCGATCTGCCGCATTCCACCCGTTCGGTGACGGATCTTAAGAACCGCAGAATTTACCTCACGCAGAACCAGCGCACCGATCACGACCCCCGTTCGGTGCTGCTGCAGGCGCTGGGACACTATGTCCTGGGCCACCAGACGCCGTCCAACTACGGGGACTTCCTGATGCAGCGCGTGGCCACGAACTACTTCGCCGCGGCGCTGATGCTGCCGGAGCAGGCCACCGTGGAGTTCCTGCAGAAGGCCAAGCAGGCCAAGGAAATCGCCGTCGAGGACATCCGGGACGCCTTCGCCGTGTCCTACGAGACCGCGGCGCACCGGTTCACCAACCTGGCCACGCAGCACCTGGACATCCGCACGCACTTCCAGAAGACGCACAAGAGCGGCATCATCTACAAGGCCTACGAGAACGACGGCGTGACGTTCCCGCAGGATCACACCGGCGCCATTGAGGGCCAGCCGTCGTGCAAGAACTGGACGTCGCGGGTGGTTTTCGACGTGCCGGACAAGTTCAGTGCCTACAGCCAGTACACGGACACGCCGTCGGGGACCTACTGGTGCACAGCGCGGACGGAACGCTCCGCCACCGGCGAGTTTTCCCTCTCCGTTGGCGTCCCGTACGCCCAGGTGAAGTGGTTCCGCGGACGGGAAACCACGGAGCGGTCCAAGTCCACCTGCCCCGATGAGAACTGCTGCCGCCGGCCGCCGGCTTCGCTGACCTCCGAGTGGGCGGGCAATGCCTGGCCGTCGGCGCGGGCGCACTCGCACCTGCTGGCCGCCATGCCGCCGGGCGCTTTCCCCGGCGTGGACGAGACCGAGGTGTACAGCTTCCTGCAGGCGCACTCGGGGAGCTAACCCTTCCCGGGACGCTCTCTCGCTTAATGCGGGTTTTCCCGGGACGCTCTTCCAGCCGGCAGTCCAGAAAGCGCAGCTCAAGGCCGTTCTTTGTCCGCCACAGCCTGGCCTCCTTGATCGCTTTCTTGGCGTCTCGCCGGTGCAGCTTTTTGAGAGCGGAGGACCACTGCGATTGAAGAACGACCCAGCGTGAGTAGGCTTCATGGTGCACCGCCTGCCTGAGATTCAGTGTGAGTCGGCGCACCGGACTCCACTTTTGTTGGGTCAGTGGCTGCCTTGTTAGCCTCGATTTTTCATGATGGTCGGTGATGGTCGCTGGTTCGTGCCGGTGTGTTGATCGGCGGGTGTTTTCTGTTT
>NZ_JARCCY010000027.1:0-68392 GCF_039907775.1 Arthrobacter sp. CC3 | reverse complement strand
TCGCACTGACCTACCGTGCCGGCGTCGTCCTCTACGCAGTCGTCATCTGGCTACGCCAATAAGGAGACACGCCCTAGCGCTGTTCGACTAAATCTGATTCGACTAACTCTGGCCTGGCCGGGCTAGGAAAGCGGCTTCTCGGTCTGGAACACCACCCCGGCGGCCCCGATCAGCCAGCCCAGCAGTGACAGCGCGAAGGCGCCGATCAAGTCCGTGGACGCTGTTCCCTTCACCAGCCAGAGCAGCAGCACCAGCAGCCCCACCGCCAGGTACACCACCACTGCGGCCACGATCCGGCCGGACAAGCGGGCAGTGACCTCCGCCGGGTTGAAGGAGACGGTATCCGCGTCGCCCGGGGCGAGGTCGCGCTGCACCTGTTCGTCACGGCGCACCTCGGCGATGGTGAATCCGAGGGCCGACGCCGTCAGCGAACTCAGTGAGGTGGCCAGCACGCCTGCCGCGGTGACCAGGGCACCGTTCAGCGGCGGCGCAACCGTCCTGCCGTCCGGCACCCAGAAGCCGACGCGCAGCAGCACGGAGCCCCAGACCGCGACGAACAGGCCCAAAAACACAAACGCGATGATGTTGAACAGCTGCTGGCGGAGGAAATCCATGGCCACCCACCCCTCATGTTTGAGCGGCCGCAGCCGGAGAGCCCGGGGCAACCGTGAGTCCGTTCTAGCACCGGTGCCGGTACAGGGCAATGGCCGTCGTGCGCGGGACGAAATAGTGGATGCCATCCGGCGTATATGTCGCTAGGGTGGATCACATGGTGACAGACGACGTATTTGCCGTCATTGCTGAGGCAACCCGGCGTGACATTCTGGTATCCCTCCGCTCGGGGGACAAAGCAGTGGGGGAACTGGTAGAGGAACTGGATGCCAGCCAGCCCACCATTTCCAAGCATTTGAAGGTTCTCCGCGAGGCCGACCTCGTCAGCATGCGGGCCCAGGGCCAGAAGCGTTACTACGCCCTGAACCCCAAGCCCCTTGCCGGCGTCGCCGATTGGCTGGGGACGTTCGACGTCGGGCCGCGGGCAGCCGCCGTCGTCAGCTCCCCGGCCGCCCAGATCCTGGAGGGAAAAACGGAGCAGGCTGCGGAAACCGCGGCACCGTCGGTGCCGGCCGCTGCGGGCACCGGCCGTCCGGCCGCCGCGGCGGTGCCCGGCGCCTCGGAGGGCGGCCAGCTGAGCCCGGCCGTTGCGATCCCTGTGGCCACTGCCGGGGACGACACCGTCCCGCAGCAGATCGGCCGTACCGTGGGCCGTGCCGCCACGAAGGCCGCGGACCTCATCGCGAACCTGCCCAAGTTCGGCCGCAAGAAGTAGCCCGGTACCCAAATAGGTAGCAGCAGGTGTCGTTCTGAGCGGTCAAAACGACATCTGCTGCTACCTAGTTGGGCGGGGCCTCCGAAAGGCGGGGCGGCCTACCTGCCGAGGATCCGCACGTGGTCCGGGGTCAGCTCGGAGAGCTTGCTGACGCCCAGCAGCGCCATGGTGCGGGCCATGTCCTTTTCCAGGATCTGGATGGCCCGGTCCACGCCGGCGCGGCCGCCGGCCATGAGGCCGTACAGGTAGGCGCGGCCGATCAGCGTGAAATCAGCGCCTAGTGCCAGCGCGGCAATGATGTCCGCGCCGCTCATGATGCCGGTGTCCAGCATGATCGCGGCGTCCGAGTTGTCCTTGGTGAACGCTTCCTTGACGTCCGGCAGCAGGTGGAACGGGATGGGTGCGCGGTCCAGCTGGCGGCCGCCGTGGTTGGAGAGCACCACGCCGTCGGCGCCGTGGTCCACCACCTTGCGGGCGTCGTCGACGGTCTGGATGCCCTTCACCACCAGCTTGCCCTTCCAGGTTTCGCGCAGCCAGTCCAGGTCCTCGAAGGTCAGGGTGGGATCGAACATGGAGTTGATCAGGTCCGCCACGGTGCCGGTGTAGCGGGAGAGCGACGCGAAGGTCAGCGGCTCGTGCGTGAGGAAGTTGAACCACCAGGCCGGGCGGTACGACGCATCCAGGACGGTCTTCAGCGTGAGCGCCGGCGGGATGGTCATGCCGTTGCGGACGTCCCGGAGGCGGGCGCCGGCGACGGCGGTATCCACCGTGACCATCAGGGTGTCGTTTCCTGCCTTGGCGGCGCGTTCGATGAGTTCGAGGGAACGGTCGCGGTCCGTCCACAGGTACAGCTGGAACCAGTTCCGTCCGTTGGGTGCCGCCTCGGCAACATCCTCGATGGACGCGGTGCCCATGGTGGACAGCGTGTAGGGGATCCCGGCGGCCTCGGCGGCCTGGGACCCGGCGTACTCACCTTCGGACTGCATCATCCGGGTGAAACCGGTGGGTGCGATGCCAACGGGCAGCCGGGACGGCCTGCCCAGGATGTCGGTGCTCAGGTCGATACTGGAGACGTTCCGGAGGATGCCCGGCCGGAATTCAATGTCCAGGAAGGCCTCACGGGCGCGGCGCAGGGTGATTTCGGCTTCTGCCGCGCCGTCGGTGTAGTCGAAGGGAGCCTGCGGGGTGCGGCGCTTGGCCATGTCGCGCAGCTCCCAGATGGTGCTGGCGCGCTGCAGCTTAGCGGCACGGCTGAACTCCGGCTTCTTGAACTGCATCAGCGGCGCGAGGTCAGAATACTTGGGCACCCGGCGCTTGAGGGCCGCCGGGACCGCCGCTGCGGCACGGTTCACGGCGCCGTTCACGGCTCCGGACAGGGAGGTACCCGCAGGCGCGGCAGCGCCGGCCACGTCAGTCTCAGGGGCCGGGGTGGTCTCGGGGTTGTTGGGCTGGATGGTGTGCGTCATTGCTGCCTCCGGGGCATCGGGCTGTGGTGGCTCTGTGGTCTAACCACACTCTAAGGGATGTGGTCCAACCACATCAAGTACCATTGGCCCATGCGTACTCATCAATTGGTCCTGCAATGGATCGAGAACCAGCTTTCCAGCGGCGAACTTGCCCTGGGCGGCCGGCTGCCGGCGGAGCGGACGCTGGCCGAGCAGCTGCAGGTCTCGCGCACTTCCGTCCGTGAAGCGATCCGCATCCTGGAAGCCATGGGCGTTGTCCGGGCAGGCGTGGGATCCGGTCCCGACGCCGGCACCGTGGTCATCGCGGACCCGACGGCGGCGCTCGGCTCGGCGCTGCGCCTGCATGTGGCCACCTCGCACCTGCCGGTGGCGGACATTGTGCAGACCCGCGTCCTGCTTGAGTCCTGGGCCGTCGCCCGGGCGCGCACGGACTCGCCGGCCCTCGCGGAGGCCGCCTCACTGCTCGAAAAGATGGACGCCTGCCCGGACACCGAAGAATTCCTGGCCCTCGACGTCCGCTTCCACCTGGCCCTCGCCGAGGCGGCGGGCAACGCCGTGGTCAGCGCCATGATGGGCTCGCTCCGGGAGGCGATCCAAAGCTACGCCGGCAAACTCACGGCAAACCTTCCGGACTGGGACGCCACCGCCGCACGGCTCCGCTCCGAACACCGCGACATTCTCGCCGCCATCAACAACCACGACGGCGGCAGGGCAGCCGGGCTCGTTGCGGCCCACATCGAGGGGTATTACAAAGAAGCCGGGCTGGGTCCGAAGGATTCGGACCCAGCCCGGCTTTAGCCCGGACAGCTCAGTTAGCGCAGTTCGATCTCCAGCGTCTGGAAGTCGTCGGCCGAGTGCCGGCCCACCAGCACGCGGAACGTGCCCTGCTCGAACTGCCAGCCGCCGTCGTAATGCCCGAAGGCCTTTGCCGGGATACGGACTTCAACGCTGTCCGTTCCTGCCGGCGCCAGGTGCGTTCCGGCGTAGCCGGCCAGCCAGCGGACCGGCCGCTCCACGGCGGACTCCGCACGGTCGAGGTACACCTGGACCACTTCGCGGCCGGTGCGTGTGCCGGTGTTACGGACCGGGACGTGCAGCACAACGTCCTGGCCGGCGCTCACGTACTGCGGTGCGTGGGCGGTGCCCAGCTCAAAGGTGGTGTAGCCCAGCCCGAAGCCGAACGGCAGCGCCGGAGCGGCCCCGCCCGCGGCTTCCTGCTTGAGCCATGCCCGGTAGCCCACATGGATGCCCTCCGAGTAGACCACCTTGCCGTCCACCGGCGTGGTGTTGAGGACGGGGACATCCGCCAGCGCTGCCGGCCACGTGGTGGGCAGGCGCCCGCCCGGTTCCTCCGTGCCCAGCAGGATGTCGGCGATGGCAGTGCCGAATTCCTGGCCGCCGAACCAGCCCAGCAGTACCGCGCCCACCTTGTCCAGCCACGGCATGAGCACGGGCGAACCGGAGTTCACCACCACCACGGTGCGCGGATTCACGGCGGCCACGGCTTCCACCAGCTGGTTCTGCAGGCCGGGGAGGTCCAGGTCCTTGCGGTCGAAACCTTCGGACTCGATGGCCGCGTTGGTGCCAACCACCACAACGGCGACGTCCGCTGCGCGTGCGGCTTCCACGGCGGCGTCGATCTCCGACTGCGGGTCCGCCACCACGGTTTCCTCACCCAGCAGGATGGCGGTGAAGGGGATGACCTGTTCTTTGGGCAGCTGGTATTCGGCCTCGATCCGGACGCTCTGGCCGGCGGCTGTTTCGATGGCATGGACGGTCTTGGGCGGATCGAACAAGGCGGCGCCGAGGACGTCGGTGTCGTCTTCGAGCTCGCTGTTGAACACCTCGGCTCCGTCAAGCGCCAGCCGGATCTGGCCCACGGTGCCGACGCCCAGGTGGTGGACGCCTGCCGTGTCCGCAGTCCAGTCGGCCTCCATCCGGATGGAAGCGGCGCCAGCGGGAATTCCGATGCCGAACCAGATCAGGTGCGAGGCGAGGCGGTCTTCGCCGGAAATCTCGCTGCCGTCAGCGGCAAGGAACGTCACGCGGATTCCGGGAACACCGGAGACCGGGTTGCGGAGCGAGGTGCGGGGGAAGGCCTGGAGGCCCTCGGCCACCTTGGCGCCGCGGACGTAGGTGACCTTGACGTCGTCGGGCAGTGCCTTGCGGAGGCCCTGCAGGGGCGAGACGGTGTACTTGGGCATCACGGTGGCGCTGCCGCCGCCCTGCGTGCGTGCTTCTTCGGCGTTGTGGCCGATGACCGCCACACTGCCGAGCTTCGTGGCGTCGAGCGGCAGGAGGCCGCCTTCGTTGCGGACCAGCACAGCGCCGCGCACAGCCACTTCACGGGCGACGGCGGCGCCGTTCAGCTGGGCGGGGAGCTCGGTCACTGCAGGCGTGAAACCTTCGAGGGAGCCGACGCGTGCCGCCAGCCGCAGGATGCGGGTGACTTTCTCCACGATGGCGTCGCGGCTGACGCGGCCGTCCTTGACGGCGGCCAGCAGCTTGGGGCCCCAGTGCCCGACAGGTCCCGGCATTTCCAGGTCCTGGTGGGCGTTGGCCGCATCCACCGAGCGGACACCGGTCCAGTCCGAGACCACTACGCCGTTGAAACCCCATTCCGTGGACAGCGGGGTTTCGAGCAGCTTGTTTTCACTCGCGGTGGTGCCGTTGATGGAGTTGTAGGAGCTCATCACCAGCCACGCGCGAGCTTCGGTGATGGCGTCTTCGAAGGCCGCCAGGTAGAGCTCGCGCAGCGGACGTTCGTCCACTACCGAGTCTGCGGTGAAGCGGTCCGTCTCGGCCTCGTTGGCCAGGTAGTGCTTGGGGGTGGCGCCCACACCCATGGACTGCACGCCGGCAACATACCCGGCGGCCATGGTTGCGGTCAGCCGCGGATCCTCGCTCATGCATTCGAAGTGCCGGCCGCCCAGCGGGGAGCGGTGCAGGTTGATGGTGGGTCCCAGGACGGCGTGCACGCCCTTGCGGCGTGCCTCCTGGCCCAGGACCTGGCCGTAGCGGCGCGCCGTTTCGACGCTCCAGGTGGCGGACAAAGCGGACGACGACGGCAGGGAGACGGAGTCGTGGCGCTCATCGAAGTCTTCACCGCGGACCCCGGCGGGGCCGTCGGACATCACCACGCGGCTCAGTCCGATTTCCGGAATCGCATGGGTGGACCAGACGTCCGCACCTGTCAGCAGCTGTACCTGCTGTTCGAGGGAGAGGCTGCGGGCGAGTTCGCGGATCCGGGCCTCTGCGTCCGGGGAATCCGGTGCCGGGGCCAGTACGGCCGGTGAGAGTGCGGGATTCATTTACTTGACTCCTTTGATGCGGATGACGAGGACGGCGCCGATGATGCCGATGGCCGCACCGCCGAGGAACAGGGCGGGGTAGCCGCCGAATGCAATGACCGGAAAGGCGACGGCGGGCACCAGGGACTGGGGGAGAGCTTGGGCGATGTTGAAGACGCCGAAGGTCTTGGCGTTATCGCCCTGGCTTCCGGGCAGGAGGTCGGTGATCAGGGCGACGTCCACGGCGCTGAAGCAGCCAAGGCCCAGTCCGGCGATCGCCTGGCCCACCAGGACCTGGCCGGTGGTGCTGCTGGTGGCAATGACAATCAGGCCCACCATCATGATCAGGGCGGAGATGATCACCATGCCTTTGCGCTTGCCGATGCGGTCGCTGATCCAGCCGCCGGCGAGGCTGGTGGCCACCGTACCGGCGGAGCTGACCAGCGTGGCCTGGAACACCAGGCTGGTGACCTGTGATTCAGCCACGTGCAGGTGGTCGGTGAAGAAGTACGGCAGGTAGAGCAGGCCGGCGCAGTAGCCGATGTACACCATGAACTTGGTGAGCCAGGCCCAGCCCAGGCCGGGGTAGAGGCGGGGATTGAAGTAGAAGGAACCCAGGATTTCCTTGAGGTTCAGCGGGGCGGGCTTTTCCGTCAGCACGCGGTCCTTGAAGGTGAAGGCGAAAGCGATGGCCACTGCGGTGCCGACGATTCCGGGCACAACGGCCATCTGCAGCGCGTTATCGAACATTTGCGCGAAGAAGGCGGCGGCAACGAGGCCGATCGGAAGGGTCATGCCGATCAGGCCGGACAGGCGCCCGCGCTCAGCCGGCGCGGCCTGGTCCGGAAGCGTTGCCACAAGTGCTGCCAGGGCGGCGTTGAAGCCAAGCTGGGCGATGACCCAGGCAACCAGCACGCCCGCAACACCGGTGGCTGAACCCAGCAGGAACAGGGAGGCGAGGCCCAGGAGCGAGCCGCCGACGATCCACGGTTTGCGCATGCCGAACCGCGACGTGGTGCGGTCGCTCAGCCTGCCGAAGAACGGGTTGGCGAGCAGGGCAACCAGGGCGCCGACGCCGGCCACGAGGCTCAGTGCCCCGGCGCGGGTGTCCGGCGTGGTGATTTCTGAGACCTTGATGGCCAGGACCACCAGGGCCGGTGCCAGGACCGCCATCCAGAGTCCCGCGCTGGCGATGGGCATGCCGATGACGTAGGCACGCGGGGCCTTGGTCTGTGCCGCAGCGGGCGGTGTACCCGGAGCGATGGTGCTTGTTGAAGTGCTGCTGATCTGTGTTCCGCTGGCCGGAGAAGCCTCGGAATCCTGGGGAATGGTCTTGACGGCCACATTGCCTCCTGACGAAAAGTGACCCTCCGTTGGGTCCTGAGAACGATGGTAGCGACAAAAACCAAGTGTGACTAGATTTTCGGTGAAAAAAGTGAAATACACTGACTCAATGTCAACGTCGAAGCCACGCGGCCAGTACGCAAAGGGAGCGGAACGCCGCGAACAGATCATCCAGACGGCCACTGATGTTTTTGCCACCGAAGGCTTCGAAGGGACCGCGCTCAAGCGCGTAGCGGAGCTGGTGGGGGTCAAGGAGGCCACTCTGTTCCACTACTTCCGGGGCAAACAGGAACTGCTGACGGCCGTGCTGGCTGAACGGGACCGGCGGAGCCTGGCCGTCAGTGACCAGGAGGAAGTGGGCCTTCAGCTGTTGGCGCTGATCGCTGAGCGCAACCGCAAGGAGCCGGGGCTGACCACGCTCTATGCCGTGGCCTCGGCGACGGCAAATGATCCGGGGCATGACTCCCACCCCTATTTCCAGGAACGCTATGCCCAGGTGGTGGCGGACCTGGCCGAGGACATCGGCCGGCGCCAGGGTGCCGGCGAAGTGCGCACGGACGTGTCCGCCACCATGCTGGCCCGGCTGGTGGTGGCGGCCTTCGACGGCCTGCAGCTGCAGTGGCTCTACGACAAAAACGTCGACATGGCGGACGGCCTGTCCCAGCTCGTCGACGTGCTGCTGGCCCCGCCCGGCGGGAGTTAGTTGGTCGCGGGTGCGGTTCCTGAGCTGCTGCGGACTTCGAGCTTCGGTTCGAATACCGTGGGCCCCCCGGCGGGTGCGTCGGAGGGGACCTGGCGGATCAGGTCCCGCATCCGGTGCCACGCCTGCTGGCCAAGTTCGGTGATGGGAACCGCCGCCGTGGTGAGTGTCGGGGTGGTGTAGCGGGCAAACGGAATGTCGTCGAAGCCGGTGACGGACATGTCGTCAGGGACCCGGATCCCGCGCTCGTGGAGTCCGCTCAGCAGGCCCATGGCCACGAGGTCGTTGAAGGCCAGGATGCCGGTGGCGCCGCTTGCCAGAACGGCATCCACTGACTGGTGCCCTGCCTCGAAGGTGGAACCGCCGTCGAGCATTTGCAGCCCAATCCCCGGGTGGGCCGCCGTAAACTTTGCCAGGCCCGCGAGGCGCAGGCCGTTGGACGCGCTCCGGGCAGGACCGGCCAGGAAGGCGAGGCGGGTATGGCCCAGGCCCACGAGGTGCTCGGCCAGTTCCTGGATTCCCTGGCCGTAGTCCACCATAAGGCTCGGCGTATGGGTGTCCACGGTGGTGCGGTTGATCAGCACCATGGGCTGGAGTGACGGCGCCAGCTCTTCCAGTTCGGCGTCGGCCATGCGCGGCGCGCACAGCACCAGGCCGTCGCAGCGGCGGCGCGCCTCGCCCGCGAGGATGGCCTCCTCGCTGGACACCTCGGACGAATCGGCGATCAGGACGCGGTAGCCATCCTGGGCGGCCGCCATGCTCAGGCCGCGGAGGATGGCCTGGAAAGTGGGGTTGGAGAGGTCCGGCACCACGATCCCGATGGTGTCCGTCTTGCCCAGCGCCAGGCTGCGGCCCACCGGGTTCGGCTGGTAGTTCAGCTCCGTTGCGGCCGCCCGGACCCGCTCGGCGATGGTGGGGTCAACCGTGAAGTTGCCGTTCATGACACGCGACACGGTGGCGTGCGAAACGCCGGCCTTGAGGGCGACGTCGGCAATGCCGATTCGCCGGGTGGTGGCTCTCCTGCCCAATGCTGCCCCTTTCCGGGCTTCTCCGACCCCTGCCGGATTTGTCTTCCCGTTCGGGCCTCCCCGTTCGGGAGATGGTTGACGGGACCGCCAGAGTCTTGATACAAAGCTTATAACGCTCCGAGAAAACGCTTTCTCACAATTCTCACCGCACCACTACCGGCCGTCAAGCGGCCAGCGTTCCTGCCTTCCGAAAGGGTTACACCGCAATGGGCAACACCGCCAATACCGTCACTCCGGGCAGCACCGTCGCAGCCGACGACACAACAGCCAGCGGCACAACAGCCAGCGGAACAGCAGCCAGCGGAACAGCAGCCGCAGCCGCCGGCTCTGTCTCCGCCCACCCCGTCCGCAAAGCGCGCATCGCGCTGATCGGCACCGGGGGCCGGTCCGAGATGTACATCCGTGCCATCTTCGGCAAGCACTCGGATACCGCCGAACTGGTGGCCTTCTCCGACGTGAACCCCGGCCGCGTGGAGTTCTACCAGAAACTCATCCAGGAACTCGGCGCTCCGGGTCCTGTCGCGGCCTTCGATCCCGCCGATCTGACCGCCTTCATCCGGGCCAACGACATTGACCGGGTCGTGGTGACCACGCCGGACTACACCCACGCCGACTACATCGTGGAAGGCCTCGAGGCCGGTGCCGACGTCGTCGTCGAAAAGCCGCTGACCATCGATGCCGAAGGCTGCCGCCGGATCACCAAGGCGGTGGAAGAGACTGGCCGGAACGTGGTGGTCACCTTCAACTACCGCTACTCGCCGCGCAACAGCGCGCTGAAGGAGATCATCCAGAGCGGCGTGATCGGCAAGGTCACGTCCATCGACTTCAGCTGGGTCCTGGACACGGTCCACGGCGCCGACTACTTCCGCCGCTGGCACCGCGAAAAGAAGAACTCCGGCGGCCTGCTGATCCACAAAGCCTCCCACCACTTCGACCTGGTCAACTGGTGGATCGACGACGTGCCGGAGCGCGTTTTCGCCTCCGGCGGACTGAAGTTTTACGGCGACACGAACGCCGCCGAGCGCGGCCTGGGCCCCCGTCCGGAGCGGGGAACCGTGGACACGGAGGTCCGGGACCCCTTCGCGCTGGACCTGCGTGAAGACGAGCGGCTCAAGGCGCTGTTCCTGGACAACGAGCATTACGACGGCTACCGCCGCGACCAGGACGTCTTCACGGCCGGCATCACCATCGAGGACAACCTGGCGCTGGTGGTGGACTACCAGGGCGGTCCCGTCCTCAGCTACTCGCTCAATGCGCACAGCCCGTGGGAGGGCTACCGCGTGGCCGTCAACGGCACCGAGGGCCGCGCCGAACTCGAAGTGGTGGAACGCGCAGCGGTGGTGCACAGCACCGACAAGAAGACCGTGGTGGATCCCTCCGCGACGCCGGTCGATGAAGACGACGCGGTCCGCCGCAACGGCGAGCGGCTGGTGGTCCAGCGGCATTGGGAGGCGGCCTATGAAGTGCCGATCGTGAACGGCGAAGGCGGCCACGGCGGCGGCGACGAGCTCCTCCTGTCCGATCTCTTCAACGGCCCCGGCGAGGACCCGCTGGGCCGTCCGTCCGGCTACCTCGACGGCCTCCGTTCCGTTTCAGTCGGCATTGCCGGCAATGCGTCCCTGGAGTCCGGGCTGCCGGTCCGCATCGCGGACCTGGGACTCGGCGCCGACCTCCGCCGGGCCGCCCGGCCGGCGGCCCGATCGGCGTCGACCGGGCCGGCGTCGACCCGTGCCCAGTGACCTGACCCCCAGACCGAGTAAGGACCAGATCACCATGAGCAGGATTTTTGTTACCGGCGGCTCCGGCCGGCTGGGGCGCAGCGTTGTTGCCGGCCTGGCCGCCGCAGGCCACTACGTCATCTCCGTGGACCGGGACGCTGTCCCCGCAGCCCAGCTGCCCGACGGCGTTGAGCAGCACACAGCCGACCTCCTGGCGCAGGGGGAGGCGGTGCGCCTCCTGCGCGAAACAGCGCCCGACGCCGTCGTCCACCTTGCGGCGATCGCCGTACCGTTCAGCGCGCCGGAAGACGTCATCTTCAGCACCAACACGAGGCTGGCATACGCCGTCGTCAGCGCGGCGACGGAACTGGGCATCGGCAAGATCGTCACCGCAAGCAGCCCCACCGTGCTGGGGTACGGTTCACCGGCCGGCTGGCTGCCGGAGGAATTCCCGGTGGACGAACGCACCACCCCCAAACCGTGGAACGCCTACGCGCTGTCCAAGCTCATTGCCGAGCAGACAGTGCAGATGTTCGCCGCTGCCCAGGGAGATGCCATCCGCTACGCGGCCTTCCGGCCCTGCTATGTGATCTCGCCCGAGGAATGGGACGGGGCACCCACCCAGCAGGGCCACACCGTGGCCGAACGCCTGGCCGACCCCGCCCTGTCCGCACCGGCGCTCTTCAACTACGTGGACGCCCGCGACGTCGCCGATTTCCTGGACGTGCTCCTGCAGAAGATGGACACCATCCCCAACGGGGAAACCTTCTTCGTGGGCGCCGCCGACGCGCTGGCCACCGCACCGCTTGCCGAACTGATGCCGCGGTTCCTGCCCGGCAGCTCGGAGCTTGCGGCCGGACTCACCGGCACCAGCCCGGCCTTTTCGATTTCCAAGGCCCGCGAGCTGCTCGGCTGGGAGCCCCGGCGAAGCTGGCGGACCGAGCTGAAGACTGACACCACCCTCAACGACGAGACCCCTGCCGTGCTGGTCGCGGCAGGCACAGGATCAAAGGAGACCCGATGAAATTCGACGGCGTACTGTTCTTCCCCGTCACGCCCTTCACGCCGGAAGGGGCCGTGGACGTGGACATCCTCAAGGAGCACATCACGTCCCGCCTGCCGCACGGGCCGGGCGGCGTGTTTCCGGCCTGCGGCACCGGCGAGTTCCATGCGCTGAGCCTCGACGAGGTGCGCACCGTGGTGACCGCCGCCGTCGAAGCCGTTGCGGGACAGGTGCCGGTGGTGGCCGGTGCCGGCGGTCCGCTGGGCCACGCGCTGGCCGCCGCCCGGGTGGCCGAGGAAGCGGGAGCGGACGCGCTGCTGGTCCTTCCGCCGTACCTGGTGACCGGCCCCACCGACGGCCTGGTGGCGTACATCGAGGCAGTGGCCTCGGCCAGCAGCCTGCCGGTGATCGTCTACCACCGCGGCAACGCCAAGTACACGGCCGCTTCCATGACCCGCCTGGCCGCCAACCCCAAGGTGATCGGCTTCAAGGACGGCCTGGGCGACGTTGGCCTCGCCCAGGAAATCGTCAGCGCCATCAACGCCACCGGCCGCGAGGACTTCCTGCTCTTCAACGGCCTGCTCACCGCGGAACTGACCCAGGGCGCCTACCGCGGCCTGGGCATCCCGCTCTATTCCTCCGCCGCGTTCGCCATGGCACCGGAGATCGCCAAGGCCTACTACGACGCCTACATCTCCGGCGACGAGGACCGCCGGCACGCCCTGCTGGAAGGCTTCTACGCGCCCCTGGTCCGCCTCCGCGACCAGACCCCGGGGTTCGGCGTCTCCCTGATCAAGTCCGGACTGCGCCTGGGCGGCCTTCCGGTCGGTCCGGTCCGCGCCCCGCTCGTTGACCCCACCGAGGAACAACTCGTCCAGCTCAAGTCCATCCTGGCCAAGGGCTACGAGCTGGCCGGTCGCTAATGGGTTCGCCAGTTGCCGGAGCCCAGCTTGCCGAAGCCCCAGTTGCCGAAGCGGTCCGCACCGCACCGCTCATCACGGGTCTGTCCAGCCGCGTCCTGACCGTTCCGCTCCTGCGGAGCTGGGGTGCGGAGGCACCGGAAAACCATGTGATCGTCACCGAACTCCAAACGGACGACGGCGGCACCGGCCATGGCTTCTCCTGGACGCCCACCATCGGCCCGCAAGCGGTCAAAGCCCTCCTCGACTTCGACGTCGCGCCTTTCATCAGGGGGCTCGACGCGAATCCCGAAGGAGTGTGGGACCAGCTGTGGAAGCGGCTGCACGAAGCCGGTGGCGGGGGACTGACCACCATCGCCATGGCCGGCGTTGACCTTGCGTTGTGGGACCTGCAGGCACGGCGCGCCGGAACCTCGGTGACCGGGCTGCTGGGCCAGCGCCAGGATTCCGTGGAGGTGTATGGCTCCGGCGTGAACCTGCACTATTCACTCGGGGAGCTCGTGGCCCAGGTGGAGCGCTGGGTTGCCGCCGGGCACAACGCCGTCAAGATCAAGGTGGGAAAGCCGGACATCCGGGAGGACGCCGAGCGCGTGGCCGCCGTCCGCAAGGTCCTGGGGCCCGACCGCAAGCTCATGATCGACGCCAACCAGCGCTGGGACCTGCCCGCCACCTTTCGGGCCCTGGACGTGCTGGCGGAGTTCGGCCTCGAATGGCTGGAAGAACCGCTCCGCGCGGACGATCTCTGGGCCTACCGCAGGCTGCGCCAACACTCGCCGGTGCCCATCGCTCTGGGCGAGAACCTGCACACCATTTACCGCTTCCGCGACTTCATCGAAGCCGGCGCGGTGGACATCATCCAGCCCAACATCATCCGCGTCGGCGGCATTACCCCGTTCCGGCGCATCGTGGAACTTGCCCGCACGCACAGCATCAGGGTCCTGCCGCACCTGCTGCCGGAGCTCTCCGGCCAGCTCGCCGTGACCATGGCCGAGCCCACGCTGGTGGAGGACGTCGAGGACGCCTCCTTCGAACAGCTCGGCGTACTGGACGCGCCCTCGCCCGTGCACGTCAGCAACGGCCGGCTCACGCTTGCCGGCCGGCCCGGGCTGGGGTTCGCTTTTTCGGACCCCTCCGACCACCAGGACAGGAAATTACTGTGACAACTGCAACCCTCGACCTCACGGCCCTGACGGCCGCCGCCACCCGGGCGGCCAAAGCGGCCGCTGCAGCGTCCGACGTCGAACGGTCCCGTTGGCTGCACGCCGTCGCCGACGCCCTGGACGCCAACGTGACGGAACTGGTGGCCATCGCCGATGCGGAAACCCGGCTGGGTGCCGCACGGCTGACCGGCGAGGTGGCCCGCACCACCGGCCAGCTGCGGCTTTTCGCCGCGGTGATCACCGAAGGCTCCTACCTGGAAGCGGTGATCGACCATGCCGATCCCTCGGCCATGCCGCCCAAACCGGACCTGCGGCGCCTGCTGAAGCCGATCGGCCCCGTGGCTGTGTTCTCGGCGTCGAACTTCCCGTTCGCGTTCTCGGTGGCGGGCGGTGACACGGCGTCTGCCCTCGCCGTCGGCTGTTCCGTGATTGTGAAGGCCCACTCCGGCCACCTCAGGCTGTCAGAGCGGACGGCGGACATCGTCACGGCGGCGCTGGCTGCGGCCGGTGCCCCCGACGGCCTGTTCGCGCTGGTCAGCGGCCGGGAAGCCGGCACCGCGCTGGTGCAGGATCCGGCGATCAAAGCCGTGGGCTTCACCGGCTCCATTCCCGGCGGCCGGGCGCTGTTCGACCTGGCCGTTTCCCGGCCCGAGCCCATCCCGTTCTACGGCGAACTCGGCAGCCTCAACCCCGTGGTGGTCACCGCCGCAGCGTTGCGGGCCCGTGCCGGCGAGCTGGCCGCAGGCCTCGCAGGGTCCTTCACCCTCGGCGCCGGGCAGTTCTGCACCAAACCGGGGCTCGTGTTCATCCCGGCCGGCAGCGACTTCCCGGCGCTGCTGGCCGAAGCCACCAAGGACAAGGCGGCCGCGCCCATGCTGACGGAGCGCATCGCCGAGGCCTACCCGGACGGACTGCAGGCGGTGGCTGGACTGACCGATGCCCTGGGCGCGGCAGCCGTCGAGGTGGTCAGCGGTTCGGTGGAGCAGGACGCGGCTGCACACGGAGCCGCCCCGGTGGTGTTCCTGACCTCCGCGGCAAACGTACTGGAGCGCCCGGAGGAACTGCTGGAGGAGTGCTTCGGGCCCACCACGCTGCTGATCGAATACTCGGACCAGGACGAGTTGGCCGAAGCCCTTGCCGTGGTGCCCGGCAGCCTGACGGCCACCGTCCACGCGGAGCCGGGCGAGGATGTTTCCGGCCTGGTGGAGCTGCTCTCCGGCCTCGCCGGCCGTGTGCTGTTCGACGGCTGGCCCACCGGCGTTGCGGTGAACTGGGCGCAGCAGCACGGCGGGCCGTACCCGGCCACCACGTCGCTGTTCACCTCGGTGGGGGCGACGGCGGTGCGCCGCTTCCAGCGTCCCGTTGCCTATCAGGAGGCTCCCGAAGCAGTGCTGCATCCTGCCCTGCGTGAAGCTAACCCGCTCGGCATTCCGCGCCGCGTGGACGGCGTGCTGGTGCTTCCGTAGCTTCAAAGGTCAGTTCACGGCAGGCGACACAGGAAGATCACCGCCCGGAAACGTTGCCGCAATCTTGTTGGGGGAAGCTGTTCCCAGGAGCATCGCCAGGGGAGGCACACAGTGGAAGCAAGCGGGAATTCAACCATCCGGACGTGTTCGGATTTGGCAGTCGGGGAAGAAATTGAGGCCTGGCACAAGGGCCGGCTGTTCCACCGGGGGAGCGTGACGGAGACAATCCCTTCCACGGACCTGTTCTGGATCGTGGATTCGCGAACCGGGGCGCGCAAGCTGCTGGACGTGGAGGCGCTGGAAATTGTCAGGGTTGAAAAGCCCCTTGCGGTTGAGGCCGTCCGGGCTGAGCCTGTGGGTGCTCGCCCGGCCAGGCCTGAACCGGCCAAGCCTGCGGCCGCGAGGCCTGAACCGGCCAAGCCTGCGGCCGCGAGGCGCGAACCGGCCAAGCCTGCGGCCGCGAGGCGCGAACCGGCCAAGCCTGCGGCCGCGAGGCGCGAATCTGCCCGTGTGGAATCTGCCTACGTGGACAAGGCGGCACGCGCGGAGCGGCTCGCCGCCCCGCGCGCAGCCCGTCGGGAACCGCACGTCGTGTGGTTCTCCAACGCCTGAATCCCGGACCGTTCCGGCTCACACAGTTCAGCGGCTGCTTGCAGCGGGGTCCAGGTGGCCGATGCCGTCGGGCGTGATCTGCAGGACGCGGGCCGTGGAGATGTCGTAGAACAGCCCCGCAACATGGACGCGTCCTGACTTAAGCGCTTCCTGCAGCCCGGGGTGGCCCTGGAGCCTGTCGAGCTGGACTGCAACGTTCACCATGGCCAGCTGGTCCACGGCACCGTAACCGGCCTCGGCTGCAGCCACCTGTACGGGATGTCCGTTGCGGAAAGCCGTCAGGCTTGGCCGGGCATGGTCCAGCCAGACGTCGATGGCGCCTCGATCGCCCGCACCATCAGGTTCAACAGCGCCGTCAGGGTCAACAGCACCATCAGGTTCAACAGCGCCGTCCGGGTCTGCCCACAGGGCGGTCATGGCACCGCAGCCCGAATGCCCGCAGACCACAATCGATTCCACCGAGAGTTCGTTGAGGGCAAACTCCAGGGCTGCCTCGATGGAGGCGTCCCGGCCGTCGTCGCCCACCACATTGCCCACGTTCCGTACAGTGAAGAGATCACCCGGGCCGCTGCTGGTGATGAGGTTCGGCACCAGGCGGGAATCCGAGCAGGCCACGAACAGGGTGCCCGGATCCTGGTACGAGGACAGCTCCTGCACATGGGGACGCACCAGATGGGCGTTCCGCCGGTGGTAGTTGTCCACGCCATCCAGTACCGAACGCAACGGTCCCGGAACGTGCGGCCCCGGGTTATCCGGTCCCGCAGCATCCTGCCCTGCAGCATCCGGTCCTGCCCCGCCCTGCCCTGGAGCATCCGGCGCGGCAGCTTGCGGCCCTGCCGCGCCCTGCCCGATCAGCCGCCGCTGCCAGCTGCGCCACGGGGCGAAGCCGCTCCTCAGGGCCGAACGCGAACTGCCGCGGCTCGGCGGCCCCGCTTGGGCATCGTGCAGCGTAGCGGTGCCGCTTTCCTCGATGACCACCGTGCCGCCGTTGCCCACGTGGCGGTTGCGCCAGGCGTCAAGGGTGTCGTGCACGGGATGGTCCAGGAAGTCCACCTCCAGCTCAACGGTCACGTGCGTGCCGGCCGGAACAGAGGCCAGGACAGTGCTCAGGCGCGGCAGCGAGAGGAAGCTGCAGGACCCGTCGATCACCACGCGCCAGCGGTTGCCGTCGCTGGCGCCTGTCGGTTCCGCATGGATGCTGGCCCGCGCCACCCGCCAGAGAACCAGGGCGACGGCCAGGACGAGGCCGGTCAACACTCCCACCAGGAGGTTGATGAACACCACGCAGAACAGGGTGACGCCGTAGACGGTGAGGTCACCGGTCCGCCGTGCGGTCCGGATGTCGGCCGCCCGGACCAGGCGGGAGCCGATCACGATCAACAGTCCCGCCAGGACAGCCTGCGGAATCAGCTGGATGAGTCCCGCCAGCAGCAGCGAGAACACCAGCACCCAGACGCCGTGGAGTATGGCCGACTTGCGCGTCCGTGCACCGGCTTCAAGGTTGGTGGCGCTCCGCACGATCACTCCGGTGACGGGCAAGCCGCCCAGCATTCCGGAGGTCACATTGGCGGCGCCCTGCCCCAGGAGTTCGCGGTTGAAATCCGTCCGCGGTCCGTGGTGCATCTTGTCTACTGCCACGGCGGAGAGCAGGGATTCGACGCTGCCAATCAGTGCCACAGTCACCACGCCAATCACCACGGCGGTCCAGTTCCCGCCGGGCATCTCGGGCAGGGACAGCGCCGCCAGCAGGGAACCGTCGAAGGTGATCCGGTCCACGTTGAAGGGCAGGGAGAGGGCGGTGGCCGCGATGACGGCGACCAAGGGCCCGGGAACCCGGCGTACTGCCGCGGGAAGGTGCTTCCAGCCGAGCAGCACGGCGATGACCACCGCGCCGAGGACCGCCGCGGCGAGGTCCGCGGCGAAAATGCTGCCCGGCATGGCCATGATGTTGTCCCAGGCCTCGCTGGCGGAATCAGCGCCGAGCAGCACGTGCAGCTGCTGCAGCACGATAGTGATGCCGATGCCGGCGAGCATGGCGTGAACCACCACCGGTGCGATGGCCAGCGCGATTCGGCCCACCCGTGCCAGGCCGAGCAGCGCCTGGAGCACGCCCGCCGCGGCCGTGATGGCGCAGGTGGCCGGCCAGCCGAATTGTTCGATCAGGCCGGCGACGATGACTGTCAGCCCGGCTGCGGGTCCGCTGACCTGCAGGGGTGAACCGCCCAGGCTTCCGGCGACGATCCCGCCCACGGCGGCTGCGATCAGGCCGGCCATGACCGGGGCGCCCGAGGCGGCCGCGATGCCCAGGGACAGCGGGACGGCCACCAGGAACACCACAAGGGATGCCGGCAGGTCCCAGCGGAGTCCGTCGGTCAGGAACCGGCGCCGGTTTGCCGGGGCCCGGTTGGCCGGCTGGTTCCCTGCCGGTGGTTTTGCGGGGGCGGGCGGGTCCGTCTTGGCGGGTGCTGATGGCATTGCAGTCCTTCGCTGGTACGTCGCGGTCCCGTGCCACGCTATTGACGCTCCAGTCCGGCCCGCAAGGGAACCGATCGTGAGAAAGAACACGCCAAAAAACCCGCTGCCGGCCACGTAACGGAGGCTCAATGGGCCCTATCCCGCGGATTGTGGAGCCGACCATTTCAGCACTGCCGGGAGTCGGCGGACCCCACCGAATCGGACTAGGTTTTCAAGTCAAATCCAATCGATGGGCCATCTGATCGGCGTCCAAGGCAGAAAAAATTCCGTGGTTTCGCCCTGATACTGCCTACCGGTCTATACCGGTGACTCCATGTTGCGTGCTCACAGCTCCAGTGTGAGCGGCCGCCGGATCCCGTTCACGACGGCGGCGGGCCAGCGCGGATCCACGCTGAGGACTGCGATCCCGGCCCCGGTGAGCTGCACCGTGTCCTCGATCTTCACTTCCGGACCGGACGGGTTCCAGGTGAAGGTCTGGTTGGGAACCACCAGGTCCTCGGTTGCGGGAGTCGCCCGGGGATCGCGGCCTGCATATCCGGCCGGACCGCCCTGGTGGTGGAGGGTCCACTGGTCGGGGCCGAAGCCGTGCCGGACGTAGGCC
This sequence comes from Arthrobacter sp. CC3, assembly GCF_039907775.1. Classification (NCBI taxonomy): domain Bacteria; kingdom Bacillati; phylum Actinomycetota; class Actinomycetes; order Micrococcales; family Micrococcaceae; genus Arthrobacter; species Arthrobacter sp. CC3. Next base: position 49,282 of record NZ_JARCCY010000027.1, on the reverse strand, counting down.
TCCCGGATTTCCGCGAAGATGCCGTCAAGGCGTGCCCCGGGAACGGTGGCGTCAAAGATGTCCGCCTCCACCGCGGCAATCCGGGCTTCGGCATCGAGTTCGGCCGGGGTGCCGGCGTCGAACCGGACCCAGCGCGTTACGTTGGCCACCAGCCCGTTGCGCCGCGCGCACACCACCGCCATAGCCCGCCGGCCGATCGGTGCGGGGGTGGGCAGCGGATGCCGGAACCCGCTGCGTTCCGCACCGTTGCACAGGAGCACCAGCGGCTCGGCCCCCATCGCCACGATCCGGGCGGCCAGGGCGGAAGCCACGGCGAACTCCGTGGTTTCCGGAGTGGCTTCGGCGAGGACGTCGGTCATGGCGGCCGCTGCGTCGGCGCACAGCCGGGCGTACCGGCTGCTTTCCCCGGGCAGGAACTGCTGGCGGGCCGTCCTCAGCTCGTCCGCAACATCGGCTTCCGAGAGCGGCTTCCCTCCCGGAGCGAGCATGGATGCGGCGGCATGCAGCTGCCCGTGCCACGGCACCGCGTGGAGGGCGACGCCGTCGGGCAGTTCCTCCGCCGCGATCCGGGCGGCCTCGTTGTTGAAGGTGACCAGATGGTCGCCGTCACGGTCAACCAGCATTGCTGCGACGGGGTCACCGGCCAGGCTGATGTGGACCCGGCTCCCGTCCAGGTACCACGTCAGCGCCGTGTTGGTGGTGAGCAGGAGGGACTCCCGGCCCGCGGCGTCCAGGATGTCCAGGACGCGCCGCCGTTTGACTGCCCGGTCGGCCGGGTTCCCCGGGGCCGCGGCGTCGACCAGATTCGACACCTGATGTGTCTGCTGTGCCTGTTGCGTTTGCTGTGTGACGGTGTTCATGCGGTTTCCCCCAAGGTGGTGATGAGCTGTTCGATATCGATAGAGGACAGGAGCCCGTCGGCCACCAGGACGGTGACGGTCCGGTGCAACGGGTTGGCGTGGCTGGCCACTGCCGGCTGCTCCCAGGCCAGGGAGAGGCCGACGCCGGGATACCCCGCCACGCGGACAAACCAGGGGTCGCCGGGCTGCTCGGGCCCCGGCCGGGGCAGGAAGACCAGGGTGGCGGGACCGCCGTCGGGCTCTCCCCGCCGGAAGGTGCCCGACCACGCCAGCCACGGCGCCGCAGCGGACGGGACGGCCCCGTGCAGGGATTCTTCCCCCTCCGCGGACGCCGTCCACACCCTTGGCCCGTCGACGGCGGGAAGCCGCCAGAAGAAGCCCCCGTAGCCGCCCTGCGGCCGGCCGTTCGAGCCCGGACTGCCGAGCGTGACCGGGTCCGGTCCGTTCGGCGTCAGGGTGAAGTCCAGTGTGAGCCGCCACGCGGAAGAGCCGACGGCGGCCCAGCTCCACGCCCGCTGTTCGTTCAGGAGCGGTGTGCCGTCCGGCCGGAGCCATTGCAGTGTTTCGGTCCGCACGTTCCCGTCACGGTCGGCCGCGACCGTGACAATGCGGCCGTGGTCGTTCCGCCAGACGTAGGCGCCGGCGTCGCGGGTATAGGTGCGGCCGCCCCAGAAGTTCGCGCCGTCCACGTCCTGGACGGCAACCCCCGCGCCGAGGTGCCACACATGGTCCTCGGGCAAATGGTCCGTCACCACGGTCCCGGCCAGGGTTCTGACCGGGTGGAGGTACGGGCGGGACGAGGACGTGGGTGCAATCCGGCGGCCGTCGTTTCCGCGGGCCACTTCGCGGCCGTCCACCGTGAAGCCGTCCACCATGAACTCGGGATGTTCGGTATCCAGCTCCCGGGCCCACGGCACACCAAGTTCAGCGAAAGTTGCCTGCGCCGCGGCGGCCCGGCGCACCAGCTGGCCGATTCCGCGGACCACCGGGTGGGCGTCGTCGCCCTCGCCTTCCCATGTGACGTGCGCAGCGCCGATCGCACGCGGAGGTTCCGCGGTCCGGATGGCTTCCAGTACCGTCATAAAGGCGCCGTTGCCGGCCAGCGGGCTCAGCAGCCCGTGCGCACCGGCAGGGGAGCGGCGGGCAGCCAGGAGGTTCTCCAGCAGATCGGTGCGGCCGAAAGTTTCCGTGCGCTCGCGGTCGGGCGTTGTCACGGTCAGCCGGTCCTCGGTGTAGAAGAAGTCAGCCCTGCCCAGGGTGCCGTGGACGGTGACAGCCGGCGCGGTCTGTTCCTCGGCGCAGAGTGTCAGCGCGCAGAGGAGGACGCCGCCGCGGGACGTGCGGACCCGGATCACCGAGGTGTCGTCGCTTTCGGTGGCGTGGGCGCGGTAGAGGTCCGTTTCCACGGACAGGACGTCGTCGGCCTTTTCCGCACCGGCGATCTTCAGTCCGGTGGCCACGGCATGCGCCAGGGCATTGGTGGCTACGCCGTCCACTACGTCCGTGCCGTCCAGGCTGCGTTTGCCGGCCCAGCGTGAGCGTTTGAAATAGCCCCTGGTGCGCACCCACGTGCCGACCGCGCTCACTCCGCGCACCTCGCCGATTTCACCGGACGCCACAATCCGGTCCAGGGCCGGCAGGGCGTGGGAGCCGAGGCTTTGGAAGCCCACCTGGACCAGCCGGCCGGCCCGCCGCGCTGCGGCGAGCACTTCGTCGAACTGGGCCAGGGACGCCATGGGCGGCTTTTCCACGTAAACGTCAGCCCCCGCAGCGATCGCCGCCAGGGCAAGCGGCGCGTGGGTCTGGATGGGGGTGGCCAGAATGACGACGTCGGGCGCCGGCCCGGCGGCCAGCAGTTCCTCCAGCGACGCGAACGTGGCCACGCCCTCGGGAAGCGTGCCCTCGGCCGGCGGGCGGGGGTCCGCCACCGCCACGAGCTGCACGAGGTTGAGCTCGCCCAGGCGGGCCAGGTTGTCCAGGTGGCGGGTCCCGTAACCGTGCGCGCCCACGAGGGCGATGCGCGGCACCGGGGAAGTTGCCGGCCGGCGTAGTTCGTCGGTGGCGGAACTAAAAGTATCGGCTGTCATGAGAGTCCGTTCTGGCGGGCTGTGGCGAAGGGAACCGGGGAAAGCTGTTGCCGCAGGAAGGCGGCGGCTTCCTCCTGCATGTCCGTAGTGAAAGCGTGTCCGCCCGGCCAAAAACTGCCGGTGTAGCGGCCGTGCGCGGAGCGCCCAGGATGGCGTCAGCGTCGCGCATTCCGTCCTCGGGGAACAGCTCATCCGCCAGCGCGTACTGCACCAGGAAGCTGTCCGCGGTGGAGCGTGACGCCAGTTCGGGAAAGTCGCCCAGCCGGGACAGGCCGGGGGTCTGGAGGAGCCAGGAATGGGCGTCCAGGTAGGCAGGGACCAGCGAGCGGTAAGTGGTCATCATGCAGGTGACCACGAAGCTGCGGACCAGCGGACTGAGCGCGGCCAGCACCAGTGACCTGCCGCCGCCGCCGGAGAACCCGGCGCTGCCCAGCCGGCCGGCGTCCACGCCCGGAAGCCCGGCAAGGACCTGCAGGGCTGCGAGGTCGTCATGCGCCACCATCCCCGCGAAGCTCGTGCCCAGGAGTCCCGCCGCTTTCGCCACGGTGTCCTCATGGGCCGACGCGGCGGCGTCGTAAAGCTCCGTTTCGGAAGGCACGACGCCGGCCTCCCGCCAGAGCGCCCTGCGGCCCTCCATGACGGCGGCAGTCCGCCACGGGGGCGTGCCCAGGGCGAAACGGCGGCTGCCCCACGAGAAGGTGTCGTGCGCCAGGACCGCGAAGCCCTGCGTTGCAAGCCAGGTGGCAAACGGGCGGCCGCCGTAGAGGCGTTGTTGGAGGTCCGCGGCCAGCGGATCCACCAGGCGTCCGGCGCCTGCGGACTTGATGCCGGCGTGGCAATGGAGCGCCAGGATCCCCGGCAAAGGCCCTGTTGCGCCGGCAGGGCGCAGGAACCAGGCGCGGGTGCGGGGACCGAAGCCCAACTGCCAGCTGACCCGCGAAGTAGTGACGCCGTCGTGCGTTGCTTCCGACTCGATCACCGTGCCCGGCGCTGCCGGACCGGCCGGAACCCCGAGTGCGTCCGCCAGTTCCTGCCCCGCCGAAGTCTCCGCAAGGTGCCGCGGATGGGTGCCCAGGTAGGACGGCCAGTCCTCGTAGCCGCCGATGGCGCTGGGCCGCGGCGCGGTGCCGGGTGCAAGCATCGTTGTCCTGCCTTTCGCTGGTGCTCTGATCCGGAGGTAACCGAAAGTAAGAAAACGCTTTCTCAAAAATTAGCAAAAGGCTGTACACCGGTCAAGAAAGCGTTTACTTTGGTACAAAGCCGCTGTTGGCCCGGTCACTCCGGAAGCCAGGCAGCCGGGTAGTGTCGGAACGGTCCGCGCGGCCCGGGACGGCGAAAAGCACCTCACACCAGCCCGCCGTGGAAGGCCACGATGACCAAAGGAGACCACATGGCCGCACAGCATCACCCGGGGACGCCGGCAGGCGTCCGTCAACCGAGGGGGAGGCAATGAGCGCTATCAGCGAACTGTCCTCCATCAGCCGGCGCAAAGGGCCGGCCACCCCCGAGGAAAAACGCGCGAACCGCCGCGACAACAAGGCCGCCTACATCTTCCTGCTGCCATGGCTGATCGGCCTCGTGGCCATCACCGTCGGCCCCATGATCATGTCCCTCTACCTGTCCTTTACGGACTACAATCTCCTGCAGCCGCCGGAGTGGGTGGGGCTGGACAACTTCACCCGCATGCTCGGTGATGCGCGGCTCCACAATTCACTCCGCGTAACATTCACCTACGTCCTGGTCGGAGTTCCGCTCCAGCTGGCCGTTGCGCTGCTGATCGCACTGGTGCTGGACAAGGGCCTGCGGGGCCTGCCGTTCTACCGGTCCATTTTCTACTTGCCGTCCCTGCTCGGCGGCTCGGTGGCCGTCGCCATCCTCTGGAAGCAGATCTTCGGAACCTCCGGCCTGGTGAACCAGGTGCTGGCCATGTTCGGAATCACCGGGCCGGGCTGGATCTCGGACCCGTCCACATCGCTGGGATCCATCATCCTGCTCCATGTGTGGACCTTCGGCAGCCCCATGATCATCTTCCTCGCCGGCCTCCGCCAGATTCCCAACATGTACTACGAGGCGGCCGAGGTTGACGGAGCCACCACCCTGCAGAAGTTCTGGCGGATCACGTTGCCCATGCTGAGCCCGATCATCTTCTTCAACCTCGTCCTGCAGATCATCGGCTCGTTCCAGTCCTTCACTCAGGCGTTCATCGTCTCGGGAGGCAACGGTGGACCGTCCGACTCCACCATGTTCTTCACGCTTTACCTCTACCAGAAGGGATTCGGCCAGTTCGACATGGGGTACGCCTCGGCGATGGCGTGGTTCCTGCTGGTAATCATCGGCGCTTTCACGGCCATCAACTTCATCGCTTCAAAGTATTGGGTGTTCTACGATGACTGAACTACAGACCAAGCCGGCTCCGGAGAAAGTGCCGTCCGCCGGAGGAAAAACGAAGGGCGCGAGCTTCAAGAGCGGCGGCCGGAAACGCGAATCCCGCGGGTCCCTGGCCTTCAGCCGCAGCGCCCGGATCAAGGCACTGGCCAAGCATGCCGTCCTGATCCTCACCGGCGGCATCATGATCTACCCGCTGCTGTGGATGGTTGTCTCGTCGCTGCGTCCCAATGACCTGATCTTCCGCGAACCGGGCCTCTGGCTAAACAGCCTGGAGATGGGCAACTACGTTGACGGCTGGTCCGCGCTGACCCATCCCTTCGGCCACTACATGCTCAACTCCGCGGTGGTGGTGATCGGCTCCATCCTGGGAAACCTGATCTCCTGCTCCATGGCCGCATACGCCTTCGCCAGGCTGCAGTTCAGCGGCAAAAAGCTGTTCTTCGGCGTCATGCTGCTGACCATCATGTTGCCGTTCCATGTGATCATCGTTCCGCAGTACATCCTGTTCTCGCAGATCGGCTGGGTGAACACCTTCTGGCCGCTGATTGTGCCGAAGCTCCTGGCCACGGATGCGTTCTTCGTGTTCCTGATGGTGCAGTTCATCCGCGGGATTCCCAAGGAGCTGGACGAGGCTGCCCGTATCGACGGCGCCGGCCACCCGCGCATCTTCCTGCGGGTCATCCTGCCACTGATGGTCCCTGCCCTGGCCACCACCACCATCTTCACGTTCATCTGGACCTGGAACGACTTCTTCGGCGCGCTGATCTACCTGACCGATCCGGAGATGTTCACGGTGCCGGTTGCCCTCCGGGCCTTCGTGGATTCCCAGTCGGCCACCAGCTGGGGCTCGCTCTTCGCGATGTCCATCGTGTCCCTGCTGCCGGTGTTCCTCGTGTTCCTGTTCGGCCAGCGCTTCCTGATCAAGGGAATCGCGACCACGGGCATCAAGTAAGCCTGCCGTGCACCGGCCGTGATTCGTGCACCGGCCGTGATTCGTGCGCAGCCTTCCTTCGTGCGCAGCCTTCGCGGCTGACTGCGGTAGCTCCTGGCTGTTAGCTGTGCAGCAGTCCCCGGGGTGGGCGGATGTTCGTTGTCCGCTCACCCCGGCGCGTGGGGCGGGCATCAAATTGGTCCATCGAAACACCTTGTATTACAAGTTCCTTGCTTGTATTCTCAGTGATGAGAAAGCGTTTTCTCATCAACTTCCAGACTCGCAGGCTTTCCAGACCCCTCAGTACCTAAACCCCATTCGCTTTCAAGATCAAAGAAGATCGGAGAATCAAGTGCCGCTATTTTCCCGCCCTGCCTCAGCCGCCCGTCGTGGTGCAGCAGAGGCAACATCCGCCCAGTCCGGACGGAGGCTGCGCCGAACCGGCGCAGTCGCCGCAGCTGCCGCCGTCGTCCTGGCCCTTAGTGCCTGCGGCGGGGGAGCGGCGCCGCAGAGCGCCGACGGCAAAGTCGAGCTCCGCTTCTCCTGGTGGGGAGGGGACAAGCGGGCGCAGCTGACGCAGGCTGCGATTGCGGCTTTCGAAGCCGAGAATCCGAACATCAAGATCAAGCCGGAGTTCGGCGACTGGAGCGGCTACTGGGACAAACTTGCCACCCAGGTGGCCGCCAACGACGCCCCGGACATCATCCAGATGGACGAAAAATACATCACGGAGTACTCCAGCCGCGGCGCCCTCCTGGATCTTTCCAAGTACAACATCGACACGTCGAAGCTTGACGAAGCGGCCCTCAACGCCGGCAAGAACGAGGACGGCCTGACAGGCATTGCCGCGGGCATCAACGCAGCGACCATCCTGGCCAACCCCGCCGTGTTCAAGGCAGCCGGGGTTGAACTGCCGGACGACAGCAAGTGGACGTGGGAAGACTTCGAGCGCATTTCCGCCGAGGTCACCGCGAAGTCGCCGAAGGGCACCTACGGCGCTGCAGCCTACGGCACGGACGAAGCCTCGCTCGGCGTCTGGCTTCGGCAGAACGGCAAGTCGCTGTACACCAACGACGGCAAGCTGGGCTTCGAGCCGGGCGACATTGCCGAGTGGTGGGCGTTCCTGAAGGAACTCAGCGAGAAGAAGGCTGTGCCCTCAGCCTCCGAGGTGGTTGAGGCCGAAGCGGCGCCGCTGGACCAGAGCGGCCTGGCGACGGGCAAGAACGGGCTCGCCTTCTGGTGGTCCAACCAGCTGCCGGCCCTGGAGAAGGCTGCGGGCGGAGAACTCCAGATCCTGCGGTTCCCGTCCAAGACCGGCACCTCCGCCGACGCCAAACTTTGGTACAAGGCCTCCCAGTTCTGGTCCGCGTCGTCCCGCACCAAGCACCCGGAAGAAACCGCCAAGTTCATCAACTTCCTGGCCAACAACACCAAGGCCGGCGAAACGCTCCTGGCCGACCGCGGCGTGTACCCCAACTCCGAGGTCCGGGCAGCAATCGCATCCAAGCTGACCCCCGCCGACATCAAGGTGGTCAAGTTCATCGACCAGATCAAGGACGAGCTCGGTGAAGCCCCGGCCCCGCCGCCGAAGGGAGCCGGTGCGATCGCGGAGATCGTCAAGCGGTACACCTCGGAGGTCCTCTTCAACAGGCTGTCCACGGAGGAAGCCGGCAAGAAGGCGGTTGACGAGATGAAGTCAGCCATCAGCTAGCAGGTCCTGCCGAAGTGCCCCCATCCGATGATTCGGGCGGGGGCACTTCTGCGTGCGCTTCCAGATGGGATCAGTCCTCCGCGACCACCGCCACGCCGCCGGCAGGAACCGATCCCGTGAACCGTTCGCCCGACAGCAGCTCGGTCCCGGCCACCTCCACCCTGGCGTCGGCGCGGGAATGGTTGATGGCGAACACGAAGCCGGTGCCGTCGGCGGTGCGGCGCCGGGTCAACTCGACGCCCTGGTCCGCGTTGGCCACCGCGGAAACTCCCGACTCAGCGACCAGGCGGTCCACCAGTGACTCGATGCCGTCCCGGTCCGGGAAGGTGGCCAGGTACCACGCCGATCCGGAGCCCGCCGGGCGCCGCGTGAGGGCCGGAACGCCGTCGAGCGGGTATTCGGTGAATGTCGCCAGAACTTCTGCGGCGCCTTCACCGGCAGCCCCGCCCGCCACATGGACGTGCTCGCTCCACACTGTTCCGACGCCGCCGTCGCTCAGTTTGGCGGAGGACCCGGCCAGCAGCGGATGGAATTCCTCCACCCGGACGCCCAGCAGGTCACGGAACGCGCCGGGATACCCGCCGAGCCGGATGTGGTCCTGTTCGTCAACGATGCCGCTGAAGTAGCTGACCAGGACCGTCGCCCCCGCCCGCGCAGCCGAGGCGATGTTGGCTGCGGCGGCGTCGGTGACGTTGTACAGGGTGCACACGAGCACCAGGTCGTAACCGTCCAGCGGCGCGGACGGGTGCACAAAATCCGTCGAAATCCCGCGCAGGACCAGTGCGCGGTGCAAGGCGCGCATCAGGTCCAGGTACTTCACGTCAACGCTGGGTTTGGAGTCAATTTCGCTGGCCCACCATGCCTCGTAATCGAACACGATGGCCACCCGCGATTCCACGCGGGATCCGCGCACCGGCGCCAGTTTCCGCAGCGCGGAGCCGAGCCCCACCACCTCCCGGAACACCCGGGTGTCCCGGCCGCCGTGGGGGACCATGGCGGAATGGAATTTCTCCGAGCCGGCGAAGCTCTGCCGCCACTGGAAGAACATCACGGCGTCCGCGCCGCGGGCCACATGCGCCAGCGAGTTGCGCAGCATTTCGCCCGGCATCTTCGGCTGGTTGTGCGGCTGCCAGTTGACGGCCGACGTCGAATGTTCCATCAGGATCCACGGGTCGCCGCCGGCAACGCCGCGGGTGAGGTCGGCGCTGAATGCGAGTTCGATCTGCCGTTCCGGATCGGCGGCCACAAGGTAGTGGTCGTTGGCGATCACGTCCAGGTCCCCGGCCCAGTCGAAGTAGTCCATGGACCTGGTGGCGCTGGACACCATGAGGTTGGTGGTGGCGGGCACCTCCGGCGTCACGTCCCGGAGTACGCCGAGCAGGGTGCGGTAGTAGTCCATCAGCGCCCAGGAGCTGAAGCGCTGGAAGTCCAGCTGCTGGCCCGGGTTGAGCGTGGACGGTGCCACGCCGGGAGGCAGGATCTCCTCGAACGAGGCGTAATGCTGGGACCAGAACGCCGTTCCCCAGGAGGCGTTGAGCGCCTCGATGCTTCCGTAGCGCTGTTCAAGCCAGCGGCGGAAGGCGGCGGCGTCCTCGTCACCGTAAAACTCTGAAACGTGGCAGCCGAGCTCGTTGTCGACATGCCACAGCGCCAGTGCCGGGTGGTCCTTGTAGCGTTCCGCCAGCACCCTGGTGATGCCGGTTGCGTACCGCCGGTAGACGGCCGACGACGGCGTGTAGTGTCGCCGGGAGCCGGGTCCCAGCACGGTGCCGTCAGCCGTGACCGGGAGGATTTCCGGGTGCTTGCGCACCAGCCAGGCCGGGGGAGCTGCCGTGGCGGTTGCGAGGGCCACCTTGATGCCGGACGCCGCCAGGTTGTCCAGGACCTCGTCCAGCCAGCCGAAGTCATATTCGCCCTCGGAGGGCTCCAGCAGCGCCCAGGAGAAGATGCCGACGCTGAGGAAGGTGACTCCGGCTTCCTTCATCAGTTCCAGGTCCTCCAGCCGGGTGCTGACCGGCCACTGCTCCGGGTTATAGTCGCCTCCGAAGGCAATGCCTTCGAGGCTGTTCCACACCGGTGGCGGGGTGGATTCTTGCTGGGATGACATGGGACTCCTTCGTCGATGCTGGTGCACGATCATGGCATGAAAGCAGATGTTTGGAAAACGCTTGCCCAAATCTGGGAATGGGGATATTGTATCGTTTCAGAAAGCGTGTAAGCCAGATCACTACTCTCGTTGTAGAGAATCACAGGGAATCGCGCTTACACAACCGAGCAAGGAGGCTCTTATGATCAACAGACGGAATTTCCTCACCACCGTGGCACTAGGCACCGCATCTGCCGCTGTCCTGGCGGCCTGCGGACAGTCCGCTCCGGCGCAGACTGGTTCCGCGTCAAACCCGGTCACGATCAACTACACCTGGTGGGGCAACGACGACCGTGCAGAGCGCACCCGCAAGGCGATCGCCCTGTTTGAGTCCAAGAACCCGGATATCAAAGTCAAGGGCAACTTCTCCGACTTCGCAGGCTACTGGCAGAAGCGCGCCACCGAGGCGGCCGGCGGCGGCCTCCCGGACGTCATGCAGTGGGATCTCTCCTACCTCCGCGATTACGGCCAGCGGAACCAGCTCCTGGACCTCGGCACCGTGAAGATCAACACGGATGCCTTCGAGAAGTCGCTGCTGCCTTCCGGCCAGATCAAGGGCAAGACCTACGGCATCCCCACCAGCACCAACGCCTTCGCCGTGTACTACGATCCCGCCAAGGTGGCCTCACTCGGGATCGCCGAGCCGGACGGCAACTGGACCTACGCCGAATTCAACAAGTTCCTGACCGAGGTCGGCGCCAAGGGCAACGGCGCGCTCTTCGGCTCCACCGACTACACCGGTGTCTGGTGGATGTTCAACATCTGGCTGCGCCAGAACAATATCGAGGCGTTCACCGGGGACGGCAAGCTCGGCTTCACCAAGGACGACATGAAGAAGTGGTGGAACCTCACCAAGGACCTGCGCGGCACCCCCGCCATCGTCTCCGAGGAACGCACCACCCAGCTCGCCCCCAAGTCCCCGTTCGGCTCCAATGTGACCGCCACCGAAGTCACCTGGGACAACTTCATGGCCGGCTACCTCGCTGACAGCGGCGCCAAGGAACTCAAGCTCGTCCCGGTTCCCTCCGATGACCCGGACAACCTGGGCCTGTTCCTGAAGCCCTCCATGCTGATGGTGGCCAGCGCCAAGACCAAGTACAAGGACGCGGCCGCCCGGTTCATCGACTTCATGGTCAACGATCCCGAAGTGGGCCAGATCTTCAAGACCTCCCGCGGTGTCCCGGCCTCCAAGACCCAGCGTGACGGCACCACGTTCGAAGGCACCGACAAGCTCGTGGTCGATTACGAGAAGTCGATCGAGAAGTACCTCAAGGACGCCCCCGAGCCGCCCATTGTCGGTTTCGGCACCCTCGAAACCTCCTTCAAGCGCATCAGCTCCGACCTGAACTTCGGCAAGGTGACCGTGGACGGCGCAGCCGACGCGTGGTTCAAGGAAGCCGAAGACCTCATCAAGCAGAATTCCTGATCCGCTTACTGTCCGCCCGACACTCGCAACTGACGGAATATAGACATGACTCAAAGCCCAACCCTGAACAGGCATTCGGCGTCGTCCACGCCCCCGCTGCCGCGCAAGTCGCGGCAGCGGGGGGCGGACGCCCGCGCCGGCTACACCTTCCTGATGCCCTGGCTGCTGGGATTCATCGCCCTGACCGTGGGGCCGATGATTTCCTCGCTGTACCTGTCCTTCACTAACTACAACCTGTTCGATCCGCCCAAGTGGATCGGGCTGGACAACTACACCACCCTGTTCCAGGACGAACGGTTCCTGCAGTCGGTCGGCGTGACCGTGTCCTACGTGGTCTTCGGAACCCCGATGAAGCTCGCCGCCGCACTGGCCATCGCCATGCTGCTCAACAGCAAGCGCAAAGGGCAGGGCTTCTACCGCTCGGCGTTCTACGCCCCCTCCCTGATCGGCGCGTCCGTCTCCATCGCGATCGTGTGGAAGGCGATGTTCGGCGATTCCGGCCCGGTGGACCAGGGACTGTCCTTCTTCGGCATCAACCTCGGCGGCTGGGTGGGCAACCCCTCCATGACCATGCCGATGATGATCCTGCTGACCGTTTGGCAGTTCGGCGCCCCGATGGTCATCTTCCTCGCCGGCCTCAAGCAGATCCCGGCCGACCTCTACGAAGCGGCGTCCATGGACGGTGCCGGTCAGGTCCGGAAGTTCTTCAACATCACCTGGCCCATGCTCTCCCCGGTGATCTTCTTCAACCTGCTGATGGAAACCATCCACGCATTCCAGATCTTCGCCTCGGCCTATATCATCTCCAATGGTGAAGGCGGCCCGGCCGGCTCCACCCTCTTCTACACCCTCTACCTGTACCTGCGGGGCTTCAGCGACTTCCGGATGGGCTACGCCTCGGCGATGGCCTGGCTCCTGGTGATCGTCGTCGGCATCATCACGCTGATCTTCTTCCGCACGTCCAAGTCCTGGGTCCACTACAGCGGTGATTCGAAATGACAACCATGGCAACACCCACACAGCCGAAACCCGTCAAGCAGGCAGCCGAAGCCCCGGCGCCCGTGTACAACCCGAAGTCCGAGTCAGCGGGCGCCAAACGCGCCAAGAGCGTCATCTTCCACATCGTGGCGCTGGCACTGACCGCCGTCGTGCTCTACCCGGCGCTGTGGATGATCGCCTCGTCCTTCAAGCCGAACGCCGAAATCGGCGGGTCGAACACCTCGCTGTGGTCCAGCAACTTCAGCTTCGACAACTTCGTCACGGCCATGGAAGGGATCGGCGGGGTCTCCACCCTGCAGTTCTTCACCAACTCCCTGGTCCTGGCCGTCGGCGCCGTGGTGGGCACCATCCTCTCCGCGTCCGTCTCGGCCTACGCCTTCGCCCGGATCAAGTTCCCCGGCCGCAGCATCTTCTTCGGCATGATGATTGCCACCCTGCTGCTGCCCTTCCACGTGGTGATCATTCCGCAGTACATCGTCTTCCAGCAGCTGGGCCTGGTGGACACCTACGTTCCACTGCTGATCGGCAAGTTCCTGGCCGCGGACGCGTTCTTCGTGTTCCTGATGGTCCAGTTCATGCGGAACCTTCCGGCCGAGCTGGACGAGGCGGCCCGCATCGACGGCGCCGGGCACGTGCGGATCTTCACCTCGATCATGCTTCCGCTGATGAAGCCGGCCCTGATCTCCACCTCGATCTTCTCCTTCATCTGGAGCTGGAACGACTTCCTGGGCCCGCTGCTCTACCTGAACTCCCCGGAGAAGTATCCGCTGCCGCTGGCCCTGCGCCTCTTCGTGGACCAGACCCAGTCCTCTGACTACGGGGCAATGATCGCCATGTCCGTGATGGCCCTCCTGCCGGTCCTGGTGTTCTTCCTGGTCTTCCAGCGCTACATCGTTGAAGGCGTCTCCACCCAGGGCCTCAAGGGCTGACGGCGTGGACAGCACCACACCCGCGTCCGGCCGCGACGAACCGATCCCGGTCAACCGCTTCGCCCTGTTTTCCGAGACCCTGCTGGCCGGACTGCTGGTGCTGGTGCTGTCCATCCCGCTGGTGACGATCCCCGCCGCGTATGCGGCGGGCATCGCCCACCTCGAGCGGCACCTCTCGGGCAGGGATGACTCAGTCCGCGGCCTCTGGGGCACGTTCCGCTCGGCGCTGCCGGGCAGCTGGAAGCTGGGAATCACGACGGCGGCAGCCGCCGTCGTGGTTGTCCTGAACCTCCTGCTCGCAACGGTCGGGCAGTTGCCGGGCAGCTCCGTTGTCCTGCCGGCCACGGTCGTCCTGGCGGCCGCAGGAGCCATCCTGCTGCTGCGCACCGCAGCAGCGTGGTCGGATTTTGCGGGCGGCCAGGCGCCCGGGCGCGGCTGGCCGTCCGCCCTGGCAGCCGCGAAGGCACTCTCGGTCCGCGACTGGACCGGCTCCCTCCTGCTGGCCGCCGCGCTCTTCGCCGCGGTGGTGTTTGTGTGGATGCTGGCAGCCCTGTTCGTCGTGGTGCCGGGCACCCTGGTCCTGGCCGCGGCCGCAGTCAAGATGCGCGCGGCGCGCGCGTAGCACCAAACCGTCCCAGCAGGTCCCCTTCACTACCGAGTTGAGCCAGACGTGACTTCCGAGCGCCACCCGTCCGAAGAGTCCCTCCAAGCCCCCGAACATGGTCCAGGACAAAGTTCAGGACATGGTTCAGGACAACGTTCAGCGCCGGCAGCTGCGCCAGGATTAGAACGGCCGCCGCGCTGGTACCACCCGCTGGCCCAGCGCAACTACCGCCTGTTCGTAGCCATTCAGCTGGCCGGCAGCACGGGCGTCTGGATGCAGCGCCTGGCCCAGGACTGGCTGGTCCTGCAGCTGACGGGAAGCCCCGCGGCCGTGGGCGTGGCGGTGGCGCTCCAGTTCCTGCCCATGCTGGTGGTGGGACCGCTCAGCGGCGTGCTGGTGGACCTCTTCCCGAAGCGCCGCATCCTGCTGATCTGCCAGTCCGTCACCGCCCTCCTGGCCCTCACCCTCGCCGTCCTGGATGCCGGCGGCGGGATCACCGTCTGGGCCGTATACGCCTGCTGCGCGGCCTTGGGTGTCACGTCCGCCGTGGATGGCCCGGCCCGCCAGGCGTTCGTCAACGAGGTGGTGGGGGATGCCGCCCTGCGCCCCGCGATCGGCCTGAACAACGCTATCGGCCAGCTCGGCGCGATGGTGGGCCCCGCCCTCGGCGGCCTGCTGATCGCCAGGGCGGGTTCGGCTGCCGCCTTCGCCGCGAACGCGCTGGTGTGCCTGGCGGTACTGGGCATGATCATCGCCATCAGGACCTCCCAGCTGCACCCCAGCGAACCGCCCCTCCGCGGGCGCGGGCAGGTCCTGGCCGGCTTCCGCTACGTGCGACACCGGCCGTCCCTCCTGCTGGTGATGCTGCTGGCCGGGCTCCTCGGCGCGTTCGGCATGAACGGACCCGTGGTGCTTGCGGCGTTCGCCAGCGACGTCTGGCACAGCGGCGCCGCCGGCTTTGGCATGTTTAACACGTTCAGTGCCGGCGGTGCCCTGGCAGGCGCGTTGCTGGCGGCGCGGCTCCGCACCCTGGGGCGCCGCGGAATCGTGGTGAGCGCGGGGCTGTTCGGCCTCACCCAGCTGGTGGCCGCCCTGATGCCGACGCAGGAGCTGTTTGTGGCCATGCTGGTGCTGGTGGGGGTGATGACGCTGCTCTTCCTGACCAGCGCGGCAACCACCGTCCAGCTGGAAGCCGGAGCGGAAGTCCGGGGCCGCGTCCTTGCCCTGTACCTGCCGCTGCTGCTGGGCGGGCACGCCCTTGGCGGGCTGCTCGCCGGCTGGCTTACGGAAGAGTTCGGCGTCAGGACCGGACTGGTGGTGACCGGCGCGCTCGGAATCCTCTCCGCTGCAGTCATCGGGCTGCTGCTGTGGCTGACCGCCAGGCGGCGGTCCGGCGACGGGTCTTTCGCCAGCTAACCCGAGCCATCGACCGCCGTAGTCCCTCGAGCCGGACAAAACCGGCAGCGCATCCGCATTGACTGCGACAGGGCATTGACTGTGACCGGGCACACATTTAGGGTAAGTGAGAAAGCGTTTTCTCACTCGTTTCAATCCACCCGTCGAAGAGGACATCGAATGATTTTTCGCGCCCTAAAATCCCGGACTCCCAAGATTGCGGCAGTGGCGGCCGCCCTCGCCCTGACCCTTTCCGGCTGCGGAGGCGGTGCCCAGTCCGATGCCGGCGGCCCGGTGACGCTGCGCTTTACCTGGTGGGGCTCGGATGTCCGGCACAAAATGACGCAGAAGCTGATTGACGCGTTCGAGGCCAAGAACCCCAACATCAAGGTTGAGGGCGAGTACGGGGACTGGTCCGGCTACTGGGACAAGCTCGCCACCCAGGTGGCTTCGCAGCAGGCTCCGGACGTCATCCAGATGGACCTCCAATACCTGGGTGAATATGCCAAGCGCGGGGCGCTGCTGGACCTCAAGGACGTGGACCTGTCCAAATTCGACAAGGCTGCGGCAGACGCGGGGAAGACCCCGGACGGACAGTTTGCCGTGACGGCGGGAATGAATGCACTGGTGGTGCTGGCCAACCCCTCGCTGGTCTCCGCCAGCGGCGTGCCGCTGCCGGACGACCAGTCCTGGACCTGGCAGGACTACGAGAAGACGGCCGCCGACATCACAGCCAAAGGCAAGGCGGGCACCTACGGATCCGGGCCCATTACCGGAGACGCCTCCTTCAATCTCTGGCTGCGGCAGCATGGAAAGTCCCTCTTCACCGCGGACGGGAAGCTGGGGTTCGATGAGTCCGACGCCACGTCCTACTTCGAGTTCCAGGCCGGCCTCCGCGACGCCAAATCGGTGCCGCCCGCCTCCGTCATGACTGAAGAGGCCAGCGCATCGCTGGACCAGACAGGCCTGGCCACCAACAAGTTCGCCATGGGGTGGCTGTGGTCCAACCAGCTGGGAGCCCTGACCAAGGCCTCCGGCCAGCCCCTGGAGATCAAGCGGCCGCCGAGCACGGACGGTGATGCCAAGTCGGCACAGCAGTACTACAAGGCGTCCCAGCTCTGGTCCGCGAGCTCGCGCACCAAGCACCCGAAAGAGGCACAGCAGTTCATCGATTTCCTGGCGAACAGCGTCGAAGCGGGCGAGATCGCGCTGGCTGACCGCGGCATCCCCGGCAACTCCGAAGTGCGCGACGCCATCCAGCCCAAACTCAGCCCGGCGGACGCCGCCACGGCCACCTTCATCAACGACATTGCGGATGAAGTGGGCGACGCCCCTGTTGTCCCGCCGGCAGGTTCCAGCCCGGCCTCGGAAATCCTCACCCGCTTCGTCACCGAGGTCCACTTCGGCCGGCTGAGCCCGGAGGAGGCCGCGAAGAAGTCGATCGACGAGATCAAGAGCGGACTCAGCTAGCGGGCCGAGCCAGGGCCGGCCGCCTGGCTATTCCGGCCGGAAGTGCCAGGTCCCCGGATGGATCCGGAACGTGACGGGGCCGGCTCCCGTGGAGGGCCCGACGACGGCGGAAACCGGCGTCGGGCCCTCCGCCGTGTAGCGTCCGGCCGGCAGCACCACCACCGCGCGGACTCCGGCGGGCACCGTGCAGCCCAGTTTCACCCCGGCGGGGCCGCGACGCCAGCTGGCAGACACCGTTCCGCGCTGGAGCGGGACACTCCCGCGGGCGTGCCCCAGCCGGCCGGCCGGGGGTTCGATGCGGGCCTCCGCGCCCCCGTCAGTCACCCGGATGCCGAGCAGGTGGCTCAGGATTTCCCGGATCACGGAAGCGGACCACGCGTGCGACTGGCTGTAGTCCGTGGCCTCGTCCAGTTCCCAGGCTTCCCAGGTGAAACTGGCTCCTGATTCCAGCAGCCGTGCCCAGCCGGGCTGCCCGGGGTTGGTCAGCAGGTCCAGCACCTCGTCCACCAGCCCCGCCGCCAGCAGTGCGCGCACCAGGCGGTGCACTGTCATGGGACCCTGCCGCATTCCCATCCCGGCCAGGCGCCGCCCGTCGCGCAGGACCCACTCCGGGGGGGTGATGCCGAGCGACAACGGGAAGGACGTGGCGTGCTGGGAGGCGTGGCTGCTGGGGGTGCCGTCCCCGTGCAGCCCGTCCACCATCACTCCGTCCACGCGCAGGCGGGCGTTGATCGCGGCGGAGAGCTCAACCGAGCGCGCACGGTACTCCTCGGCTTCCCGGCGTCGACCGGTCAGCCCGCACAACCCGGCCACCGCGTCCAGGACCGAAAAGGCCTGCGCGTTGACGGTGGTTTTGGCCGCGCACGCCATG
Organism: Arthrobacter sp. CC3; assembly: GCF_039907775.1. Taxonomy (NCBI): domain Bacteria; kingdom Bacillati; phylum Actinomycetota; class Actinomycetes; order Micrococcales; family Micrococcaceae; genus Arthrobacter; species Arthrobacter sp. CC3. The sequence goes on along the minus strand of NZ_JARCCY010000027.1, from coordinate 31,465 downwards.
TCATAGCCGAAGCGCCCGGGCGCCGGCCAGTCCACAATCCCGTGGAGGTAGGGACCGGAGCCGCCGCCGAGGCGGGTGACGAGTCCCGCCGTCGGGCCGTCCGCCGGGATGTGCCGCAGCACGTAACCGGCGGTGGCGCGCAGGGCCGGCAGCAGCTCTTCCACCAGGGCGGTATCGCCGCTGTTCCGGTGGTAATCCTCCACCCATTCCGGCATCATCAGGGAGAAATCCGGGATGTCGCGCTTGCCGTCGCCGTTGGGATACACCGCGTTGTAGCGGCCGTGGTCGCCGCCGCCGGACCAGTACCGACCGGCCGACGCCGCAAACTCGCGCAAGGCCTGGGCCGTGAGGTGCCGCTCGCCGAAAAGTGCCATGGTGGCGTAAGAGATATTGACGGCGTCGCCCAGGAACTGGCCCTTTTCGCGGGTGGGGGTATCCACGAACTGTTCCTGCGCGCCGTACAGCGCGGAGTCGCGCAGCAGCGTGAACACGGCGTCAAGCGCCGGATCGGAACTGCTGAAGCCGCCCTCCCGCTGTCCGCTTCCGGGATGTTCGGAATGGACGACGACGCCGCCCACCGCGGCGATTTCCGCCGCCGGGATTCCGGGTACTTCGACGTACCGGAACCCCAGATGGACGGCGGCTTCGTAACGTTGCGGCCCGGAAGCCTGGGTGTAGGGGTAGGACATGTCCGTGTTCTGGCTGGCCGACTTGCCGCGGTCAACCCGGCCCTCCTTATCCAGGGTGTAGCCGGCCCGGATCATCACCGTGCGGCCGGCCCGGCCGTCGGCGAACTCCACCACCGGCCGGGCTGGAAGCACGCGGCCGAAGTCGGCCACCACCGTACCGTCCTGCGCCGTCAGCAGCCTGGCCGCAGGCACGGGTATCCGGGCCAGGAACGTGCGCCGGGGGAGAACGGCGGGAAAATCTGCCACGGGGTGCCTGCCGAGCGACGTGGCGGGTTCCCAGGTGGCGGACTCCGAGGCGCCCGGGGCGGTGGCGTCCAGATGCTCCACCGGATCGCCTTCGTCGTTCCGGTAACCGGACTGCCGGTACGGACCTTCCGCCACCTGCCAGCCGGGGCCAGTGCCGAACACTTCGCGGCGGCCGTCCTCGTAGTCGACATGGAGCTGGGCCAGGAGCCCGGGAACGCCGGCAGCCCGGCCCTGGCCCGGCCCGTACCAATGCACCCGGGCGGAGAGGACCACATCGCGGACCCCGGCCTGCAGCAGGGCGGTGACGTCGGCGGCGTCGTAATAGCCCTCACCCGGGTAGCCGAAGGACGACGTCTCCAGGACTGCCCTGCCTGAGGACGCTGTGTCGACGCGGAACACGGCCTGGTGGCTGGCGGCGGCGAACAGCCTGGCGCGCACCACGGTGCCGGAAAGTGGTACGTCCGTGCGGGCCAGCGTCCACTCGTCGGGCTGGCGGTGGGTGGTGGTGCGGGTCCATTCGGCGAGGCAGGCAGTTGCGCGGTCAGCCCCGGCGTCGTAGCAGTGGTCAACAAGCGCCGTTCCGCCCGTGGTTTCAGTGACCAGGATCGACCCGTATTCGGCCTGGCTCCGCGGGCCCTGATGCAAGGCAAGGCTTCCCCGGAACCCGGCAGGGGCGGGCTCGTCCACAGTGAGTAGCTCCGCGCCGTCGAGCATCACCGTGATGGTGCGTCCGTCGTCGGTGACTGTCAGGTCCTGCCAGGTGCCGGGGACCAGGTCCTTGCCGGGCAGCCGTTCCTGGCCGATGGTCACGTCGCGTTCCCGCTGGGCGCTGGCGAGGACCTCGGTTGCGGGCACGGAAGCGGAGGGGATCTCCCACCGGGCCGCGCGCCGGAGGACCACGGCCCCGGCGGAATTCAGTTCCAGCAGCAGGCCGGTACCGGGGCCGGTGGTGCGCAGGAGCAGGCCCGCCCATCCCATCGCAGGCCTCACGCGCGCCTCCAGCCGGACCTGGCGGACGGGCGGGGAGGGGAGCGGGAGGTACGGCGAACCGGCAACCCGCAAGGCGCCGTCGAACAATTCCAGCGGGGCGCGGCCGCCGGGCTCCCGGCGGATCCATTCGGCGTCCCAGTCCGGAGTGTCGAGGCCCGTGCTGAAACCCTGCGGCGCGGACCAGGGCCCGGGGACGCCGCTGGCGTCGTGGACGCGGACGGCCCACCGGTAGTCGGCGTCCGGTGCGAGCTCAAGGCCGCCGTAGGGGACATAGTGCTGCTCACCGGAGGCCACGATGCCCGAGTCCCATAGCTGCGTGCCGGCCGCGTCGCTGACCCGGAGCTGATAGGCGCTCTGATGGCGGGAGGCCGGATCACTTCCCTCTCCGGCCGCCAGGACCCAGCCGAAGTGCGGGCGCTTTGAGGCGGTCAGGCAGGCTTCAAGCCCGTCGGTGAGAAGACCGGCGGGGGCAAGGTGCCCCGTCACCTGCCAGCAGCCAATGCGCCAGCCTCGGACGGGGCCAGCGTGCCGTCGGCGATCCACACCGTGAAGGAGCGACGGACCGATTCTCCCGCGGCGAGGATCACCGGACGGTCCCAGGCCAGCGCCGAACCCACCCCCGGGTAGCCGTGCAGCCGGACGAACCAGGGATCGGGTGCCTCGGCCGGCGCGGCAAACACCAGGCTCGCCGCGCCCTCCGGGAACTCCGCGGTCCAGGCCAGCCAGGGCGAGACAGAGCCGTGGACGGCTGCCTCACCCTCCCGGTCCGCCGTGAAGACATCCGCCGCGGAGCAAGCAGGCAGCCGCCAGAAGAACCCGCCGTAGCCGCTGCCCGCGGCACCGTTGGACCCGGGACCGCCCAGCGAAGCGTCGACGACGGCGGTCAGTTCGGTTGCCAGGTCCAGCCGCCAGGTCCGGTGGTCCACCCTTCCTGCGCGGGTGGTGCGGCGCTCGCGGAGGAGTTCGCTGCCGTCCGGCGCCTGCCAGCTCAGGTCCTGGTGGAGGGATATGCCGTCCGGTGATGCCGTCTCCGGCCTTGCCGAGAGCTGCACAATCCGGCCGTGGTCCGGGCGTTCCTCGTACCGTCCGGCGGCGCGGGTATACGTCTTGCCGCCCCAGAAGTTCGTGCCGTTCACGTCCTGCAGGGCGATGCCGGCGCCCAGGTGCCACGGATGGTCCGCGGGCAAGTGGTCGGTGACGGTGACGCCGCCGAATGACCGCACCGGATGCAGGTACGGGCGGGGCGAGAGGCGGGCCGCGAGGGCGGAACCGCTTCGGACCGTAACGAGAAGCACTGTGGAAAGAGGCACTGTGGAAAGAGGCGCTGCGGAAAGGGACAGCGTGTCCGCGCCGTCGGCAGAAGGCCGCGCCCAGGGCAGGCCGAGTTCGCTGAAGGTGGCGTGCGCCGCCGTCGCGCGTTCCAGGGCATCTTCGATGCCAGCGATCACCGGGTGGGCGGAGTCGCCCTCGCCTACCCAGTCGATATAGCGGGCAGGGACCAACTCAGGGGCAGCGGCGGTGCGGATCGCCTCCAGCACGCGCATGAACGCGCCGCTGTCCGCGAGGGAACTGATCAGCGGCGCACCGCTCGGCAGGTCCTGCGGGCGGCGGTTCCGCAAGTGCTCCAGCAGGTTCTCGGTAAGGTCGAGCCGGCCAAACACCTGATGGCGCTCGCCGGCGGCAGTGCTGACGGTCAGGCGGTCTTCGGTGTAGTGGAACACCGCAGTGCCTTCACTGCCCTGCAGGGTGACGTACGGTTCCACGGATTCCGTGGCGCAGAGGGTCAGTGCACAGGTGATGGGAAGCCCGGAGGTTGTGCGGATCCGGATCACCGAGGTGTCGTCCGATTCGATGTCGTTGGCGCGGTAGAGGTCTGTTTCCACCGAGGCGAGATCGTCCCCGGTCCGCGCGCCGGCGATCCGCAAAGCAGTGGCGATGGCGTGGGCCAGGGGGTTGGTCGCCACGCCGTCCACCACGTCGACGCCGTCCAGGCTGCGTTTGCCCGCCCAGCGCGACCTCTTGTAGTAAGCGCGGTCGCGTACCCAGCGGCCGGTCGCGGAGATTCCCAGGAGGGTGCCGATTTCGCCGGCGGCCAGCAGCTCTTCGATGGCCTGCAGGGCTTGCGAGCCCAGGCTCTGGAAGCCGATCTGGACGCTCCGTCCGGCCGCTGCGGCGGCGTCCTGCAGCCTGGTGAAATCGGCCAGGGAAGCCACCGGGGGCTTCTCCAAGTAGAGGTCGGCGTGGGGGAGGGCCGTGAGCGCGAGCGGTGCGTGCGTCTGGATGGGCGTGGCCACAATAATGAGGTCCAGCACCGGGGTTGCCGCCAGGAGCTCGTCCAGGGTGCCGAACACTCCGGTTCCGGGCGGGAGCGCGCCGGCGGCCGGAGGATTCGGGTCGGCAACGGCCACGAGGGTGACGGCTCCATCGTGCTGGAGCCTTTCAAGGTTGTGGAGGTGGTGGGTGCCGAAGCCGTGAACGCCGACGAGGGCCACCCTGGCCGGGGCGGAGGCGATCCTGCCTTCCGTGGCAGGCATGTCGGGTTCTTCCGGGACGGGCGCGGACAGGGTGCCCATGGCTCTCCTCTTCTGTGCCCGGGGCTTCCCTTTCCGGGGCCGGGTCTGACGTCGGTGTCGATGCGGAAATCGCCGGGGCGGGGCCCGCGACCGTCGCTTTCAGAGTAGGCCGGGGGGCCCGCCCCAACGGATGGTAAGCGCTTTCCAATTTGCTGCTGCCATCAGTCTAACCCGGCTCGGGCCAATATGTAACGATTCAAATTTCGCCTTGACCGCCGCAGTAAAAGCGTCTAGATTTTCGAGAAACCGCTTACTGAGGTGACGTGGACCACTGTGGCCCCCGTTTCTGCAACGATGGAGATCCGAAGGGGGCTGGCTGTGCTGGCTGGAAGTTTTAGCGCCAAGGCGTACTCATTTTTCGACACCCTGCTCTGGATTGCCTGCCTGAACCTGCTGTGGATGGTGTTCTCGCTCGCCGGGCTGGGCGTCCTCGGGGCGGGCCCCGCCACGGCCGCCGCGCAGGTCATGGTGCGCCGCCGGGTCCGGGGCGAGGCTGCTCCGCTGTTCCGCTCCTTCGCCCGGGAGTATGGACGCAACTTTGGCCGCGGCAATGCCCTGGCGCTGCCGATCCTGCTGGCCGGAGCCGCCCTGGCCTTGAACTGGAACTACTTCTCCCGCTCCGGCGACCTTCTTTCGCAGCTGCTGGCGGCCGGGACCTTTGTTGCCGCGATCTTCCTGGTGGCTGTTGCCTGCCATCTCTTTCCGATGTTTGCCCGCTACGAGCTTCCGCTTCCGCAGTACCTCCTGATGTCCTCGCGGTTTGCCCTCCGGCACCTGGCGGGGACGGCGATCCTGCTGTTCGTGACCGCCGTCGCGCTGTTCGCCAGCCAGGCGCTGCCGGGACTTATCCCTTTCTTCAGCGTCGGAGCGTGGCTCTACGTGACCGGGTGGCTGTGCGACCGCTTCTTCACTGCGAACGACGAATCGGTGACCGGTAGTGCTGGCGAGCCTGCCGCGGGCGCCGCGCTCCCGGCCGCAATGGTCGGAGCCCCCCTTGCCTGAGCCGTCCGACGCCCGCCGGAGCCTGGAGTCCTCCGCGTTGGCGCGGGACGGCTTTGCCGGGCATGTAATGAAACGTATCAAAATGATGCCAGCACTTCCCGGACCCACACCTGACTCCAGAGCCAGCCCCAAAAACTGACCGACCGACCCACCTGACCCAACCGACCCCGAAGAAGTGGAAAAGGAAATAACCATGATCCGCAGAAAACTCAGCCTGGCGGCCGCCGTCGTCACCGCCACCGCCTTGACCCTCACGGCGTGCAGCGGGGGTGAAGCGCCGGCTGCCGATTCCTCGAAGATCACCATCATGGCGCCGTTCCTGGAGGCACAGCCGCCGTCCGCCGACGGCGCGGTGCAGCAGAAGCTGGAGGAACTCACCGGCAAGGACGTGAGCATCACCTGGACGCCGAACGCGTCCTACGAGGACAAGATGAACATCACGCTCGCCTCCTCCGAGATCCCCCAGGTCATGGTGGTGCAGGGCAAGTCGCCGGGCTTCGTCAAGAATGCCGAAGCGGGGGCCTTCTGGGACCTCACCGACAAGCTGGACGAGTACCCCAACCTGAAGACCACCTTCCCGGAGGTCGAGAAGAACGCCAGCGTCAACGGCAAGGTCTACGGCGTCTTCCGTGCCCGCAACCCCATCCGCTCGGCCGTCATGTTCCGCCAGGACTGGCTGGACAAGCTCGGACTGAAAGCTCCCGAAACCACCGAGGACCTCTACAAGGTGGCCAAAGCATTCACCGAACAGGACCCGGACGGCAACGGCCAGAACGACACCTGGGGCATCACAGTTCCCAAGTTCGGCGCCCTGGGCACCAACAGCCCGTACGACATGATTGAAACCTGGTACGGCGCAGGCAACCGGTGGACCGAAAGGGACGGAAAGCTGATTCCCAGCTTCGAGACCGAGGAATTCCTGGAAGCCAACCGCTTCGTCAAGAAGATGGTGGACGAGAAACTCATCAACCCGGACTTCGCCACCTTTGACGGCACCAAGTGGAACGAACCGTTCTTCAACGGCAAGGGCGGCATCATCGTTGACGTCGACTCCCGCGTCAGCGTCCTCATCAACCTGTTCAAGCAGGCCAACCCGAACGACTTCCAGAACAAGGTGGGCTTCGTCGGCGGGCTCAAAGGCCCGGACGGCGAACTGCACACCCATCCCACGGACGGCTACTCCGGCTTCCTGGCCGTGCCCAAGACCAGCGTCCGCACCGAGGCTGAGCTGAAGAACGTTCTGCAGTTCCTCGACAAGATGAACTCCAAGGACGTGGCCGCGCTCCTCAACAACGGCATCGAAGGCGTCAACTTCACTGTCCAGGACGGCAAGGCAGCCGCCATCAAACCCGAAACCCCTGAAGGCAAGGCCGTGGCCACGGACATCAAGAGCTACGCGCAGCTGGGCACCAACGTCACGGGCAACAACTTCTACCCCGTCAAGCAGGCCTCGGACTACGAGCAGGAAGTCTTCGACAAGCGGGTCGAGGTCATGGCTCAGGACCTGAAGAGCGCCGTCTACAACCCCGCCGCAGCGTTCGTTTCGCCCACCTACGTCGCCAAGGGCGCACAGCTGGACAACATCGTGGCCGACGCCCGGATCAAGTACCTCGCCGGCCAGACCGATGAGCAGGGCCTGAAGGATGCCATCAAGCTGTGGAAGACCAGCGGAGGCGACAAGGTCCAGGACGAGATCAACAAGCTCTGGCAGGACAGCAAGTGACAACGTCCACCGTTGACGTCAAAGCCCCGGGGCAGGCGCCGCCACCAGCGCCTGCCCCGGGGCGGCGGCGCCGCTTCGCCGTCCACTTCGCGCATTACAAGTGGCTGTACCTGCTCCTGCTGCCGGGGGTCCTCTACTTTGCGGTGTTCCGGTACGCCCCGATGTACGGGGTGTCCATCGCGTTCAAGGACTACGTCCCGTTCCTGGGCGTCAACGCCAGCCCGTGGGTGGGCTTCCAGCACTTCCAGGATTTCTTCGCCAACCCGGACTTCGGCCGGCTGCTGGGCAACACCCTGATCCTCGCGTTCCTGAACCTGGGCATCGCGTTCCCGCTGACCATCGTGCTGGCGCTGCTGCTGAATGAGGTCCGCCTCTCGATCCTCAAGCGCACCGTCCAGACGCTGGTGTACATCCCGCACTTCCTGTCCTGGACCATCGTGGCGTCGCTGAGCTTCCTGCTCTTCGCCCTGGACTTCGGGCCGCTGTTCCTGTTCATCAACTCAGTGCTTGGCACGGACATCGACTTCCTCTCCGACCCCGCCTGGTTCCGGCCGCTCATTGTGCTCCAGGAGATCTGGAAGAACACCGGCTGGGGCACCATCATCTTCCTCGCCGCCCTGGCCACCGTGGACCAGGACCAGTACGAGGCCGCGATCATCGACGGTGCCGGCAGGTTCCGCAGGGTCTGGCACATCACCCTGCCCGGGATCCGCTCCACCATCATCGTGATGCTCATCCTGGCGATCGGGCAGATGCTGAATACCGGCTTCGAACAGATCTACCTCATGACCAACGCCCTGAACCGCGAGGTAGCGGACGTCTTCGACACCTACGTGTACTTCGTGGGCATTACCCAGGGCGCCTACAGCTACTCCACCGCCGTCGGACTGTTCAAGTCCCTGGTGGGCATTGTGCTGATCTTCGGCACCAACGCCCTGGCCAAGCGGTTCAACCAGAGCGGACTGTTCTAATGAAGATCCACAACACCACCGGCGGCCGGATCTTCGATGCCGCCAACTACGTCTTTCTGGCCGTGATCGGCGTCCTGACACTGCTGCCGTTCGTCTACGTGTTCGCCGGCTCGTTTGCCACCGAAGCGGAAATCACCCGCCGGGCCTTCTTCGTCTGGCCGGAACAGTTCAGCCTGGGAGCCTACGAATACATCTTCTCCACCCCGGCCTTCATCCGGGCGCTGGTCACCACCGTCCTGGTCACGGCCGTGGGCACGGTGGTCCAGCTCATCCTGACCGTCACCATGGCCTACCCGCTGGCCAAGCGGAACCTTCGCGGCCGGCAGCTGATCCTGTCCCTGGTGGTCTTCGCGATGGTGTTCTCCGGCGGCATGATCCCCACCTTCCTGCTGATCAAGGACCTCGGCCTGCTCAACAGCTACTGGGCGCTGATCCTGCCGGCCGCCATCAACCCGTTCAGCCTGATCATCATCAAGAACTTTTTCCAGGAACTCCCGGCCGAGCTGGAGGAGTCTGCCAAGATGGACGGCGCCACGGAAATCGGGATCCTGTGGAGGATCCTGCTGCCGCTGTCCAAGCCCGTGCTGGCAACGTTCGCGCTCTTCTACGCCGTGGGCATATGGAACGATTTCATGTCGCCCCTGCTCTACCTGAGCGACAACTCCAAGTGGACCCTGCAGATGTACCTGCGCCAGGTCACCGCCTCGTCCGACCTCCTGGGCTCCGGCAACGTGGACCCGAACTACATCCCGCCGGAACAGGGCATCAAATTCGCAGTGATCGTGGTGGCCACCCTGCCCATCCTGATCTTCTACCCCTTCCTGCAAAAGCACTTCGCCAAGGGCATGCTCATCGGCTCCGTCAAGGGCTGAGCCGGCTTCGGCTTGCGCAGGTGACGGCTCAACACGCAACAGAAGGAACAGCATGAAGATACTGCTCGCCGGTGATTCCACGGTGGCCAACTGTCCCACCCACGAGTACCCCATGAGCGGCTGGGGCGCGCAGCTGCCCCGGTACGTCTACCCCTGGGCCGCCGTGCACAACTTCGCCAAGGGCGGTGCCAGCACGGAGTCCTTCATTGAGGAGGGGCTCTGGGGTCAGCTCCTGGAAGCCGCGGAGGAGGGCAGCCTGGTGCTCATCCAGTTCGGTCACAACGACCAGAAATGCCCCCAGCTGGCAGCCAGGACGGGGTACGCGGCGAACCTGCGCCGGATGGTGGCGGAAGCGCAGGCGCTCGGGGCGGTGCCGGTGCTCTGCACTTCCGTGGAGCGCCGGCACTTCCTGGCGGACGGTGCCCTGGAAGACAGTCTGGAGGACTATCCCGAAGTGGTCCGTGAGATCGCGCTCGAACTGCATGTCGCCGTCGTCGACCTCAACGCCTGGACCCGCACGCTCTACCTGGGGCTGGGCGTCGAGGAATCAAAGCCGCTGTTCTGCCATTTCGGTCCCGGCGAGCACGCCCACTGGGCTGACGGACTGGCCGACAACACGCACTTCTCCCGTCACGGCGCGTCCCTGGTTGCCGGGGAGGTTGCCGCCCGGCTTGCGCTGCTGCAATGCACGACGGCGGGACTCACGACGGCGGGGCGGCGCTAGGTGGGAGCGTTGCCGCCCAGTCCGGAACTGCTTTACAGCAATCCGCTTGCCGGTCCGGCGGACGTGTCCGGCTGGGTGGCCGAGGGCCCGCTCCGGCAGGAATGCGGGGAGGGCGCCCTGGCGCTTTCCGGCGCACTGGACGATCAGGAGTTCGGGGACCACGCGCACTGGACTTTCTGGTGCCCGGTGGAGTTTCCGGACGGCATCCGGATCAGCTGGGAGTTCCTGCCGCTCGCCGAGCCGGGGCTGGCCATGCTGTTCTTTTCGGCCTCGGGGCACGGCGGGCAGGACCTGTTTTCGGACAGCGTCGCCCGGCGCACGGGCTTCTACCCGCAATACCACTCGGGTGACATCGATGCCCTCCATGTTTCCTACTTCCGGCACAAGTACGAGTCCGAGCGGGCCTTCCGGACCTGCAACCTGCGGAAAAGTGCCGGCTTTGAATTGGTGGCCCAGGGCGCGGACCCGCTGCCGCCGGCGGAGGACGCCCGGGATTTCTACCGCATGGAACTCGTGAAGGACGGCCCGCGCGTGGCGTTTTCCATCAACGGGCTGCTGCTCTTTGACTGGACCGACTCCTCGGACCAGGTGCTGGGCGGGGGCTACCTCGGGTTCCGGCAGATGGCGCCGCTGCGTGCCGCCTACCGGAACCTCACGGTGGAGAAACTCTAGCCCTCAAGGCCCGTGCTGAGGCTGAGTTCCCGCCATTCGTCCAGTTCCGCGCGCTCTGCCTGGGCGACGGCGTCAAACGCGTTGTACGCGTCCTGGCCAAGAACCAGGAGGGACGGCGGGGCCGCGCTTTCGGCGATCGCCATGATGGCCTCGGCGGCCTTCGCCGGGTCGCCCGGCTGCGTGCCGTGGACGGTGTCATGCTCTTTGCGTCGTTTCCCGGCCGTTTCGGCATAGTCCGCGATCGCCGTCGCCGACTGGGTGAGGGAGCGGCCGGCGAAGTCCGTGCGGAACGCGCCGGGCTCGATGACGGTGACGTTGATGCCAAGCGGCTGGAGTTCCTTGTGGAGTGAACCGGAGAGGCCCTCCAGGGCCGCCTTGGTGGCGGAGTAGTATCCGGAGCCGGCCGGCTTGATCCGCGCTCCGATGGAGGAGATGTTCAGGATGGACCCTGCCCTTTTTGCCCGCATGTCCGGGAGGACTGCCTTGATCATGTCGACGGCGCCGAAAACGTTGGTGTCGAACAATTGCCGGATGTCGGCGTCGTCCGCTTCCTCAACGGCGGCGCGGTAGCCGTAGCCGGCATTGTTGACCAGCACGTCGACGCCGCCGAACCGCGTCCGCGCCTGCTGCACCACTGAGCTGATCTGTGCCGTGTCGGTGACGTCAAGGGGGAGGGCCAGGGCCGTGTCCGGGTACGCGGCCGCGATGTCCTGCAGCGTGGAGGCGTTACGCGCGGTGACCACCGCGTTGTGGCCGCGGGCGAGCACGGACTGGGCGAGGGCGCGGCCGAGACCGGTGGAGCATCCTGTGATGAGCCAGGTAGCCATGGGTGTTCCTTTCGTTGGTTATGCCCATCCAACAGGAAGTGGATCCCCGGCGGGAGGGCCTCTTGATACGGGTACTGGTAGCCCCTCCCGGGCTGATTCCCCCGGCGCATGATGAACCGCGGATCGTCAGGGAACGGTGCCGGCCGGGCTCAGGAACTCCGCAATTTTCGTCGCCATGGCCTGGGACTGCGTCCAGTGCAGGTAGTGGTTCCCGTCGAGGACCACCAGCTCGCGGCGCTTCACATTTTCCAGTTGGCGCTCGTGGGAGCCCAGCCACTCCGGCTGCTGGCTGATCGTTTCCCGGGACAGGAATTGAAGGACGGGAACGTGGTCAGGGTAGCTGAGTGTTCGGATCTTCGCGGCGTTTTCCGCAAGGCCCAACGCGGCGGCCCAGCGGACCAGGCCGGTGGTCGACGGAAGCCGTTCCCAGAAATTGCCTGCGGCCGGCGCCTCGGTGTGGGCAGGATCTTCATCCGAGGCCATGCCTGCGGGGACCGTGGGGTCCGATGCCGATAACGGCAGACACTTCCGCAGGGTACTTGTTGGCGTAGTACAGGGTGGTAAAGCCTGCTATTGAATGGCCGGCAAGGATGTACGGACGATCGACGGCGAGCTGGGACAGCACTGTGTGAAGTTCCTCGCTCATGTTCTCGATGGTCCGCGGCCGGGCGGTCATGTCGCTGTGGCCGTATCCGAAACCCTCCACCGCCACCACCCGGAAGCCGGTCAGTTCCCGCACCAGCGGCGCGAAGTCCAGCCCCGGGGCGGGCGTGCCCAGCCCGCTGAGCAGCACGATGGTGGGGCCGGTGTCCCCGGAACGCGAGACATTGATGGTGCCCTGGTCGATCCGGACTTTCTCCCCGTACGCAGCGGCGTTCGAGCGTTCGACCCCTTCCAGGACGAGATTCGCCGCCGTAGAGGCCACCAGCAAACCGATGATCGTCAACAGCGCTACGACGGCGATCCTGAGTGCCCGCCGTCGTCTTTCTCCGCGAGGCAGCGGCTGGCCCGGCGCTGAACGGGTGCGGCGGGACAAGAAGCGCAACGGCGTACTTCAAGATACCCCCGAGGGGTATCGGAGGCAAGGGCCTCAGCGGCTTCCGGCGGCGTCTAATCCGGCGTGGCGGCACCCGCCGTGCTTTGCCGCACCACCAGTTGGGGAGTGAAGATCACGGCGCGGTGGTGCGGCCGTGACGAGGCGGACCCCATGGCGTCCACTTCCTCGGCCAGCAGCTCGATGGCAGTCCGGCCGAGTGCTTCCGTGGGCTGGCGGATCGAGGAGAGCGGCACCACGGCGGACACGGCGAAGTCGATGTCGTCGTAGCCGATCAGGGCGATGTCTTCCGGAATCCGCAGCGTGTGCAGCATGGTGAGGGACTGCATCACGCCCAGGGCAAGCAGGTCATTGGCGCAGAACACTCCGTCCGGAAGTTCGCCGGCGCTGCGGCGGACCAGCCGGTCGCCCACGCCGCGGCCCGCCAGGACCGTTTGCCCGGCGGAATCCAGCACTTCCAGGGAGGCGTCCGGGACCTCGGCAACGGCGCGTTGCGCCCCCTGGAGGCGGTCCGCCACCTGGCGTATCGACGTCGGGCCTCCCACGAAGGCCAGCCGACGGCGGCCGGTGTCCAGCAGGTGCCGCGCCGCAAGGTAACCGCCGGCGTCGTCGTCAACGGAAACGGAACTGTACCGGGACTCGTCGGCCAGCCGGTCCACCAGGACAGTGGGCACGCCGCGTTCGCGCAGCTGGTCGAGGCGTTCGGTGACATCGCCCACCGGCGAGATGAGCAGGCCCTGGACCCGCTGCTCCTGGAAGAGGTCGATGTAGTTCGACTCGCGGCTCGCATCGTGCCCGCTGTCTCCGAGCAGGACTGCGCTGCCCTGCAGGGCGGCGGCATCCTCGGCGGCGCGGACCACGGACGTGAAGAACGGGTTGCCGACGTCGAGCACAATCAGGCCGATGGTGCGGCTGTGCCCGGCCCGGAGCTGGCGGGCCGCGTCGTTGCGGACGAACCCGAGCTCGTCGATGGCCTGCAGAACCCGGTCCTTGGTCCGCTGCGACACCCGGTCGGGGTAATTCAGGACATTGGACACCGTGCCCACCGCCACGCGGGCATGGTTCGCAACATCCTTGATGCTGGCTGACCGTGACATGTTTCTCCAAGCTCTCTCGTGCGGGGCGGCGTGTGTAAACGCCCGGATCACACCCCCCGCGCCAATTGTCCTTGCCCGGGGCGCGTTCCCTTGCGAGCGAAACGGCCTTCCCGGAGAAAGGGTTTTCGTCCAATGACAATTGCTTGACACCTACTCGACTTCAAGAGTACTTTGAATCGTAACAATGAAACGATTCAAAGAATCCGAAATTCAGGAGAGCCGCAGATGAGGGTGTGTTTCCGCTCCTCGGTCCAACCCGGACTGATCGATGAGTACAAGCGCAGGCACGCCGCCGTCTGGCCGGAGATGCTGAAGGCACTCCAGGATGCGGGCTGGCACAACTATTCGCTGTTCCTGGGCACTGACGGGCTGCTGGTGGGCTACGTGGAATGCGACGACTTCGACGCCGTGAGGGCGCGGATGGCGCTCACCGACGTCAATGCCCGCTGGCAGGCGGAGATGGCCACTCTTTTTGACAACCCGGACAACACGGACCAGGCCCCCGACGAAGGGTTCCTGGTCCTCGAAGAAGTCTTCAATCTAGACGACCAGCTCGCCGCGGCGGAGTCCGCGGCACGCTGAGTCACCCAAGGCTCCAGCAGCGGGGCCGCAGCACCACCACCCCATACCGCAGCAACACAAGAGACCGGAAATAACCAACATGAATGACGTAGCAACGGCGCTGGGCAGGCTGGAAGAGCTTGCCATCGAAGTCCCCTCCTGGGCCTATGGCAACTCGGGCACCCGCTTCAAGGTGTTCGGCACACCGGGCACCCCGCGGACCGTGCAGGAGAAGATCGCGGACGCCGCGAAGGTGCACGAGCTGACGGGCCTGGCTCCCACCGTTGCACTGCACATTCCGTGGGACAAGGTGGATGACTACGCCGCCCTGCGTGAGTACGCGGCGGGCCTGGGCGTGGGCCTTGGCACCATCAACTCGAACACGTTCCAGGACGACGAGTACAAGTTCGGTTCCCTGACGTCCTCGAACGATGCAGTGCGCCGGCGCGCCATCGACCACCACCTCGAGTGCCTGGAAATCATGCACGCCACGGGCTCGAGCGATCTGAAGATCTGGCTGGCGGACGGCACCAACTACCCGGGCCAGGACGACATGCGGGGCAGGCAGGACCGGCTCGCCGAGTCGCTGCAGGAGATCTACGCCGCCCTGGGCGAGGACCAGCGCCTGGTGCTGGAGTACAAGTTCTTCGAACCGGCTTTCTACCACACCGACGTTCCGGACTGGGGCACGTCCTACGCCCAGACCCTCGCGCTGGGGGAGAAGGCGTTTGTCTGCCTGGACACCGGCCACCACGCCCCGGGCACCAACATCGAGTTCATCGTCATGCAGCTGCTCCGCCTGGGCAAGCTGGGTTCCTTTGACTTCAACTCGCGCTTCTATGCGGATGACGACCTGATCGTCGGTGCGGCGGACCCGTTCCAGCTGTTCCGGATCATGCACGAGGTGATCCGCGGCGGCGGGTTCGGGAAAGAGTCCGGCGTGGCGCTCATGCTGGACCAGTGCCACAACCTGGAAGAGAAGATCCCGGGCCAGATCCGCTCCGTGCTCAACGTCCAGGAAATGACCGCGCGTGCGCTGCTGATCGACACCGCCGCTTTGGGCGAAGCCCAGCGTGCCGGCGATGTCCTGGCCGCCAACGCGGTGTTCAACGACGCCTTCTACACCGACGTCCGGCCCGTCCTGGCCGACTGGCGTGAATCCCGCGGCCTGCCCGCGGACCCGCTGGCAGCCTTCAAAGCCAGCGGCTACCAGAAACAGATCAACGAAGACCGCGTGGGCGGTCACCAGGCCGGATGGGGCGCATAAGAGCATGAGCAGCACGAACAAGACTGTTGAAGACCTGATTGCCCGTTCCAACCGCCTGGGTGCGGACAAGCGGAACACTAACTTCGCCGGCGGCAACACCTCCGCGAAGGGCACGGAGAAGGACCCGGTCACCGGCGAGGACGTCCAGCTGCTCTGGGTGAAAGGCTCCGGCGGGGACCTCGGAACCCTCAAAGCCGAAAACCTGGCCGTGCTCCGCCTGGACCGGCTGAACGCACTGAAGAATGTCTACCCCGGGGTGGACCGCGAAGACGAAATGGTGGCCGCTTTTGATTACTGCCTGCACGGCAAGGGCGGCGCTGCGCCGTCGATCGACACCGCGATGCACGGGCTGGTGGACGCCGCGCACGTGGACCACCTGCACCCGGATTCCGGCATCGCGATCGCCACGGCCGTGGACGGGGAGGCACTGACCACCAAGATCTTCGGTGACAAGGTGGTCTGGGTTCCCTGGCGCCGCCCCGGTTTCCAGCTGGGCCTCGACATCGCCGCGATCAAGGACGCCAACCCGCAGGCCGTCGGCACCATCCTGGGCGGCCACGGCATCACCGCCTGGGGCGCCACGTCCGAAGAGGCCGAGGCCAACTCGCTCTGGATCATCGACCAGGCCGAGTCTTACATCAAAGAAAACGGCCGCACGCAGCCGTTCGGCCCCAAGCTCCCCGGCTACGGTGCCCTCCCGGAAGCGGAGCGCCGTGCCAAGGCCGCCGCGCTGGCGCCGGTGATCCGCGGGCTGGCATCCACGGACAAACCGCAGCTGGGGCACTTCAGTGATGACGCCGTCGTCCTTGATTTCCTGGAAGCCGCCGAACACCCCCGGCTCGGTGCCCTGGGCACGTCCTGCCCGGACCACTTCCTGCGCACCAAGGTCAAGCCGCTGATCCTGGACCTGCCCGCCGACGCCTCGATCGAGGACTCGATTGCCCGGCTGCAGGAGCTCCACGCGGACTACCGCGAGGACTACCAGGCCTACTACAGCCGGCACGCAACCCCGGACAGCCCGGCGCTGCGCGGCGCGGACCCGGCCATCGTGCTGGTCCCGGGTGTGGGCATGTTCTCCTTCGGTGCGAACAAGCAGACCGCCCGCGTCGCCGGGGAGTTCTACCTCAACGCGATCAACGTGATGCGCGGCGCCGAGGCGATCTCCACCTACGCCCCGATCGAGGAATCCGAGAAGTTCCGGATCGAATACTGGGCACTGGAAGAAGCCAAGCTCGCCCGGCTGCCCAAGCCCAAGTCCCACGCCACCCGCATCGCCCTGGTGACCGGCGCCGCCTCCGGCATCGGCAAAGCCATCGCCACCCGCCTCGCCGCCGAAGGCGCCTGCGTCGTGATTGCGGACCTGAACCTGGAGAACGCGCAGGCCGTTGCCGCCGAACTCGGCGGACCGGACGTGGCCATCGGCGTGCAGGCCGACGTCACCAACGAAGCCCAGGTCGCCGCGGCCATCCAGGAAGCGGTGCTGGCATTCGGCGGCGTGGACCTGGTGGTCAACAACGCCGGGCTCTCCATCTCCAAGCCGCTGCTGGAAACCACCGAGAAGGACTGGGACCTGCAGCACAACGTCATGGCCAAGGGCTCCTTCCTGGTGGCCAAGGCCGCAGCGAAGGTCATGATCAGCCAGGACATGGGCGGGGACATCATCTACATCTCCTCCAAGAACTCCGTGTTCGCCGGCCCGAACAACATCGCCTACTCCGCGACCAAGGCAGACCAGGCCCACCAGGTCCGGCTCCTCGCGGCAGAACTGGGCGAATACGGCATCCGCGTCAACGGCATCAACCCCGACGGCGTGGTCCGCGGCTCCGGCATCTTCGCCGGCGGCTGGGGCGCCAAACGCGCCGCGGTGTACGGGGTGGACGAGCAGGAACTGGGCAAGTACTACGCCCAGCGCACCCTGCTCAAGCGCGAGGTCCTGCCCGAGCACGTGGCCAACGCCGCCGCCGTGCTCACCAGCGCCGAACTGTCCCACACCACCGGCCTCCACATACCCGTGGACGCCGGCGTGGCCGCAGCCTTCCTGCGATGAGCAGCACCCCAACACCCGGTGTCGACGGCGGCGTGGTCGCCGGCAGTGTATTCGCCGCTGTCGATATCGGCGCCTCCTCGGGCCGGGTCATCCTCGGCCGGGTGGCACCCGGCGTTGCCGGTGGTGAAGGCAAAGCGTCGCTGGAAACGGTCCACCGCTTTCCGAACGGTGTGGTGGAGTCCGACGGCGGCCTGCGCTGGGATTTCGACGCACTGTTCGCCGAGGTGCTCACGGGGCTCGCTGCCGCGGCCCGCGTTGCCGCCGAGCGCGGCGAAACGATCAGCAGCATCGGGATCGACACCTGGGCGGTGGACTACGGGCTGGTGGACGCTGCCGGGAACCTCATCGCGCAGCCGTTCAGCTATCGCGATGACCGCAGCCGCGCCGCCGTCGCCCGCGTCCACCAAAAACTGGACCCGGCCCGGCTCTACGCCACCACAGGCCTGCAGTTCCTGCAGTTCAACACCCTCTACCAGCTGGCAACCGAAAAGGACCTGGACGGGCTGCAGGCCCTGCTCATCCCGGACCTGATCGCCTTCCTGCTCACCGGAGAGCGCCGCACCGAAGCCACCAACGCCTCCACCACCGGCCTCTTCGACGCTGTTGCGGGGGAGTGGGCCACCGAGTTCCTGGCCGCCCTGGGCCTGCCGAAGAAACTGTTCCCGCCGCTGATCCAGCCCGGCGAAACCGTTGGCACCCTGCTGCCCGGCATCGCCGCCCGGACCGGCCTGGCCGAGGCCACGAAAGTAGTGGCCGTCGGCTCGCATGACACCGCATCCGCCGTCGCCGCCGTCCCGGCCGAACACGGGAACTTCGCCTACATCTCCTCGGGAACCTGGTCGCTTGTCGGGGTCGAGCTGAAGAAGCCCGTGCTCACCGAGGCGAGCCGGCAGGCGAACTTCACCAACGAACGCGGCGTGGACGGCACCATCCGGTATCTCCGCAACGTCGGCGGGCTCTGGCTGCTCAGCGAATGCCAGCGCGCGTGGGCGCAGCAGGGTTACACGGCCACGCTGGCGGACCTGCTGGCCGGCGCCGCGGCGCTGCCGTTGGGCGGACCCCAGATCAACGCGGACGATCCCTACTTCATCGCCCCGGACAACATGCCCGAACGGATCCGCGCGGCCGTCCGCAACACCGGCTCGGTCCTTACGGACAGCCCCGCCGCGATCACCCGCTGCATCCTGGACAGCCTCGCTGCCGGGTACGCCCGGACCATCGCCGACGCCGAACGCCTCGCCGACGTGCGCGTCGACGTGGTGCACATTGTCGGCGGCGGCTCGCAGAACCGGCTCCTGTGCCAGCTCACTGCCGACGCCACCGGAAAACGCGTCATCGCCGGACCGGTCGAGGCCACCGCACTGGGCAACGTGCTGGTCCAGGCCCGGGCGGCAGGCGTGGTGTCGGGCGGCCTCGGCGAGCTGCGGGCCCTGGTGCGTGGCTCCCAGCCGTTGGAAAGCTTCCCGGCTGCGCAACGTGGCGTCGTGACGGTTGAATCCGCCGTGTCCGCCTGAGAAGATGCAACATCCTACGTATTGGCCGCTTCATAGAACCGGAATTCCATGCCACTTTTCGACCTACCGCTTGAGCAGCTCCGAAACTACACCTCCGGCGTCACCGCGCCGGTGGATCTCGATGCCTTCTGGGACCGCACCGTCAGCGAAGCCCGGGCATACCCGCTGGGCGCCGTGTTCGAGCCCGTGGACAACTACCTCACGGTAGTAGACACGTTCGATGTCACCTTCGCGGGATTCGGCGGTTCCCCGGTGAAGGGCTGGCTGCACCTGCCGGCGAACCGCCCGGCGGACGAGCCGCTTCCCGTCGTGGTGCAGTATGCGGGCTATTCCGGCGGACGCGGGCTGTCCAACCAGGACACCAAGTGGGCGCAGGCGGGCTACGCGCACTTCATCATGGACACGCGCGGGCAGGGCTACGGCGGACTCCTGGGGCACACCGCAGACCCGCACCCATCCGCCGGGGACGTGGCGCATGCGGGGCTGATGACCCGCGGCGCCGGAAGCCGTGAGGATTACTACTACCGCCGGGTCTATGTGGATGCCTTCCGCGCGGTGGAAGCGGCGCAGGCGCATCCCGCCGTCGACGCCTCCCGGGTTGTGGTTGCGGGTGTCAGCCAGGGCGGCGGCATCACCATTGCCGTGGCCGGGCTTGCTGCCGGAAGGCTCGACGGCGTCATCGCCGCGCTGCCGGACGTGCCGTTCCTGCAGGACTTCCCCCGCGCCATCGACATCACGCCGCGCGGACCCTATCCGGAAATCGCTGCCTTCCTGGCCCGCCACCGGGACCGTTACGAGTCGGTCCTCGCCGTGCTGAACTACTTCGACGGCGTCAACCTGGGCCGGGCGGCCACGGTGCCGGCGCTGTTCTCGGCCGCGCAGGCGGACGACATCTGCCCGCCGTCGACCGTTTTTGCCAGCT
Source organism: Arthrobacter sp. CC3 (assembly GCF_039907775.1). Lineage (NCBI taxonomy): Bacteria > Bacillati > Actinomycetota > Actinomycetes > Micrococcales > Micrococcaceae > Arthrobacter > Arthrobacter sp. CC3. The sequence goes on along the minus strand of NZ_JARCCY010000027.1, from coordinate 11,714 downwards.
TCAACGCCTACGGCACGGGCGCTGGCAGCGGGGCGCCGGCCAAGGACATCGAGGTGTACCGGTTCAACAACCATGAGGGCGGCCAGGAGCACCAGTGGAACCGCCAGCTGGAGTACCTGCGCAAGCTGCTGGGGTAGCGCTTCCCTCCCAACTAGGTAGCAGCAGATGTCGTTTTGGCGGCTCAAAACGACACCTGCTGCTACCTAGTTGGGCCGGGGCTGGTTGGGCCGGTCGAGAGCGGTGCGGTGTGTTGCGCGGAGTTTTGTGACGCCCCGGTTTGCGGCCGGTTGCTTCCGGGGTTATGGTCTTGGCTATGATAAACCGTTGGTATGCGTATTTTTCGTTGGCTCTGGAGGGGCCCGCGTCTAACTGACACGCATCCAACTTTCCTTCAGAGCCAACAGGGCAGAGATCATTCTCTGCCCTTCGCCATTTCTCCGGCGGGTTCTGATCTGGGCCCGCTCCGCACCTTCCGGAACAGGACCCCGCACCCATGAGCACCACAGCAGCCACCGAAACACAGCCTTCCAAGTCCACCTCAAACCTGCGCGTCAGCGAATTCCAGGCGCTTCCGTCACCCCAGGACATGATCGAGGAACTTCCGCTGGACGCCCGGGTTGCTGACGTCGTCGAACGCGGCCGGGATGAAGTCCGGGCCATCATGGACGGCGTGGACGACCGCCTGCTGGTGATCGTGGGCCCCTGCTCCATCCATGACCCCAAAGCCGGCCTGGAATACGCCCGCAGGCTGGTGAGCCAGGCCGAGAAGCACAAGGAAGACCTGCTGATCGTGATGCGGACCTACTTCGAGAAGCCCCGCACCACGGTGGGCTGGAAGGGCCTCATCAACGATCCGCACCTGGACGGCAGCCACGACATCGCCACCGGCCTGCGGGCGGCCCGCCGGTTCCTGAAGCAGGTCACCTCGCTGGGCCTCCCCACGGCCACGGAATTCCTGGAACCCATTAGCCCGCAGTACATGGCCGACCTCGTGTCCTGGGGCGCCATCGGTGCGCGCACCACGGAAAGCCAGATCCACCGCCAGCTGGCGTCAGGGCTGTCCATGCCCATCGGGTTCAAGAACGGGACCGACGGCGACCTCCAGGTTGCGGTGGATGCCTGCAGCGCCTCAGCGGCCTCCCAGGCGTTCCTGGGGATCGACGGCGACGGCCGGGCGGCGCTGGTGGCCACGGCCGGCAACCCGGACACCCACGTGATCCTCCGCGGCGGCCGCAAGGGCCCCAACTACTCCGCGGCCGACGTCGAAGCCGCGTCCGCCAAGCTGGCGGCCAAGCAGCTCAACCCCAGGCTCATTGTGGACGCCAGCCACGCCAACAGCGGCAAGAGCCACCACCGCCAGGCCGAGGTGGCCCTCGAAATCGGCGCCCAGCTGGAAGACGGCGGAGCGGCAGCCGCGGCGATTGCCGGCGTCATGCTGGAGAGCTTCCTGGTTGGCGGCGCGCAGAACCTCGACGTGGCCGAGCACGCCGCAGGCACCGACGAACTGGTCTACGGCCAGAGCGTGACGGATGCCTGCATGGAGTGGGATGTCACGGCGTCGGTACTGGGCCAGCTGGCATCGTCGGCCCGCAAGCGCCGCGGCGCCAGCCAGGGCTGAAAGTCCCTGGCGGTTCAGCGAAACTGGTTACTGAAAATGACTTTCACAATGGCACCATCAGCCACTAGAGTAACTAGCACAGGGTAGGTTGATGGCTCAGCATCGGCACACCGCAATGGGGTTTCAATGGGGTTGCCTTTATCAGCTGTTAACAAAGGAATAAGGGAAATGTCCGCAGAGTCGAACTTCTCGAACGCTCAGTTCCTGACTGTGGCCGAAGTGGCCGAGCTCATGCGCGTTTCCAAAATGACCGTGTACCGCCTTGTTCATTCCGGAGAGATGCCGGCCGTCCGGTTCGGCCGCTCCTTCCGGGTGCCCGAGACCGCCGTCGAACAGTACGTCAAAGGTGCTGTCGTGGAAGGCCAAACGGACACCGCCTAACCTCCGCAGCGGCCGCAACCAAGGGGTGCGGTCTGGCGGGCGGTCAGTGGGAGCGCCGGATAAGCGGTACCCTGTTAGGGAACGTTTTTCGTTATTGTAAGAATCTGTTTGTTGTTTAGTCTGTTGCCTAGTCCACGGACCTCTTCCATCAGACAGGTACTCCATCTAGTTTGTAAGGAACTTTCGTGGGTTCAGTTATTAAGAAGCGTCGCAAGCGTATGGCCAAGAAGAAGCACCGCAAGTTGCTTCGTAAGACCCGCCACCAGCGCCGTAACAAGAAGTAGAGATACTTCCTACAGCGTGAGATGCCCGTTGCCTTTGGCAGCGGGCATTTTTCTTTGCTTGGTTCCCCGGCAACAGCGCTTCGCCGTCGCTTAGACACGCCCGAAAGGCGCTCCGACGGTCGCTGGGCGACCTGTGTCGCGCGTTCGGTCGCGATGCGCTCCTACGCGAAGCACTGTGGCCGATTGAGGCTCCGGAAGCTCAGCGGGCACGCCACTCGTGTGGTGAGGGTTAGACCGTGGGTCCGCGGAAGCGGGTGAAACCCCGCCAGAGGCCGTAGGCGGCGCCGCCGACAGTCGCGGCTTTCAGCCCGAGCGTTGCGGCGCGGCGCCCGGATCGGAAGTCGTACACCGGCCAGTTGTTGTCCCGGGCGTGGCGGCGGAGCCGGGCGTCGGGATTGATGGCCACGGGATGGCCCACCATGCTCAGCAGCGGAATGTCATTGTGTGAGTCGCTGTAGGCCCAGCAGCGCTTGAGGTCCAGGTCCTCGGCGTCCGCGATGCCCTGGACAGCCACGGCCTTGGCCTGGCCGTGCAGGATGTCACCCACCAGCCGGCCGGTGTACGCCCCGTCCATGACTTCACCGACGGTTCCCAGGGCACCGGTCAGGCCCAGCCGGGTGGAAATCACGGTGGCCACCTCGATGGGGGTCGCCGTCACCAGCCACACCATGCGCCCCACCCGGAGGTGCTGCTGGGCCAGGGCTTTGGTGCCGGGCCAGATCCTGGACTCAATCATTTCGTCGAAGACTTCTTCGCCGAGGGCTTTGATGTCCTCCACGGTGATGCCGGCTGCAAGGGTCAGGGCCGAGTCCCGGACCGCGTGGACGTCATCCATGTTCTCGCCGCGGAGAATGAACTTGAACTGCTTCCACGCCATGCCTGCTGCCTGCGGCAGGGTGAAGGCGCCGCGCTGGTGCATTTTTCGGGCCACATGGAAGAGGCTGGCGCCCTTCATGAGCGTGTTGTCGACGTCGAAGAAGGCGGCCTCGCCGTGCTGCAGCGCACCGGCCGGCTGCCGGACTACGGCGACGTACTTCTCCTCGGGCATGACTTGAGTCTAGTCAATGGTCGAGTCCGCGCTGTCGCGGCCTCGCAGACGAGTCCATGCTGATGGGTGCACACAGATGTGCGCCCCCGTCGCAGCGGGGCGGCAGCCCGGGCTACGGTTAAGGCATGGCAAAACCCGACGTCGTCCTGATCACCAAAGCTGACTGCCACCTCTGCGAGGCGGCGCGCGACGCCGTCGGACGGGTCACAGCGGCACTGGGACTTGAGTGGACGGAACAACTGGTGGACAACCAGCCGGAGCTGCGCGAGCGTTACGCCGAAGAGATCCCCGTTGTCCTGGTGGACGGTATCCAGCGGGACTTCTGGAAGATCGACGAAACCCGCCTCGAGCGGATACTACGCCAGGCTGTGGCGAAATAGGCGCGACGACTTCTGCTTTGTTGGCAGCGCAGAGGGGGCTCTAGAGTGGACTCACAACGCGACGCAATGGAGCAGATAGTGACTTCGCTGGATTCATCCCCCGAGGCTGTCCACGGGGATAGCGGAACTGCGGCCAAGCAGATTCCGCCCGCGGCCGTGGCCCGGCTGACCATCTATTTGCGCGCCCTCACCACCATGCTGGCCGAAGGGATCGAACGCGTCTCGTCCGAGTCCCTGGCCGAAGCCTCCGGCGTCAGCTCGTCCACCCTCCGCAAGGACCTCTCGCACGTCGGGTCCTACGGCACCCGCGGCGTCGGCTACGAAGTGCAGTACCTCAGCCGCAACATCTCGGCCGCACTCGGGCTCACCCGGGACTGGAAAGTGGCAATCGTGGGCGCCGGCAACCTCGGCAAGGCCCTGGCGCGGTACGGCGGCTTCGAATCTCGGGGCTTCGACGTCGTGGCCATTTTTGACGCCGACCAGATGGTGGTGGGCAACGAGGTGGGCTGGCTGCGCGTCAGCGACGTCGCGGACCTGGAGCCTGTCCTCCAGCGGACCGGCGCCAACATGGTGGTGCTCGCCCTGCCGGCCGCCGTGGCCCAGGGTGTGTGCGACCGCGTCATCGCCGCCGGCGTGCGAAGCATCCTCAGTTTTGCGCCCGTGATGCTCCAGGTGCCGCCGGGCGTGAACCTGCGCAAGGTGGACATGGCCACCGAGCTGCAGATCCTGGCCTACCACGCCCAGCGGATCCAGAACCCCGACGACGGCGAGTAATCCCGCCGTCGAGAAGTGCCGCCGCTAGCGCCCGAAGGGGTAGCCCGGCTGCCCGTACGGGCCGGCGTACGGCTGGTACTTCCGGAAGTACGGCGCCGACCCGGGCAGGTACAGGAGCACGATCGCCGCGGCCCCGGCCAGGATGGACGGCGTCCCGAGTCCCATCTGCAGAACGCCCAGCAGGGAGAAGGCCGCGAAAATGGTACCCAGGACACGGGCCCAGTTGCGGCCCTTCCGGACGTTGAACGCCACAAGCGCGTACAACAGCACTCCGACGGCGGCGATCAGCACCACCATTCCCACAATGACGCCCTTCACGGCTTCAAAATCCACGTCCGCTCCGCTGGTTGCCAGCCTGGCATTGAACTGGCTGCGCGTGGCGGGGTCGTCGATGGAACCTATCGACAGGAACACGGAGCCCACCCAGAGCGCGCACGCGACGATCAACAGCCAGAACGAGAGGTTGACCAGCGGGGGAGCAGCGGTGCCCGAGTTTCCCTGCTGCGGCAGTTCCGAGGGGTAGGCGTAGTACTGCGGCTTCCCGGACTGCTGCGGCTGCGCATATTGCGCCTGCCCGAACTGTTGCGGGGGCTGGCCGTATTGGGGCGCCTGGCCGGATTGCGGGGCCTGCGCATACTGCGGTGGATGCGCAAAGGCGGACGGATCCTGCCCGTACTGCGGTGCCTGCTGGCCGTAGGAACCGCCGCTGGGATCGCTGGGATACGACGGCGGGACGGGCGGAGTGCTCATTAGTGATCCTTTGTGAGTCGGTTACTCAGTAATAGACACCGGGATCAGCCACCTCACCTGCCCCCAGCGTGATTTTGGTAACACCGTACCGTGCGGAAGGGCATTCTGGGCATAGTTTGCGCCGCAATTTCCGCTCAAGAGAAACAGCGGGCAAACACAGAGGGCGCGGACTCCGGAGGCTCGCGACTGAATTCGCGGGTGCCGTCCAAAGTCCACGCCCTTCGGCTGTGGAACTGTGGTGCTGCTGTGCTGTGCTGTGCTGTGGTGCTTCGGTGCGGGCTAGCGGCCGTAGGGGTTGCCCGGCTGGGCGTAGGGTCCGCCGAACGGCTGCTGCTTCTGGAAGTACGGCGCTGATGCCGGGAGGTAGAGCATCACAATGGCCGCGATGCCGAGCAGTACGGCGATGGTGCCGATGCTGAGCGGAAGCAGGCTGAAGATCGAGAGGGCGGCAAAAACCGTGCCCAGGATGCGCGCCCAGTTCTTTCCCTTGCGAACGTTGAAGGCAACCAGGGCGTACAGCCCGGCACCGATCAGGCCCATCACAACCATGGTTCCGATGACAACGCCCTTGATCGATTCAAAATCGATGTCTGCGCCGCCTGCCCGCATCTGCTCCTCGAACGTGCTCCGCATGGCGGGATCATCCAGCGCGGGAATGGCCACCAGGAGGGAGATGAGCCACAGGGCGCCGGCAGCAATGATCATCCAGAACGCATTGTTGACCATCTTCGGAACCCCGGCGGCTCCGGGACCCTGTGGCTGTTCGGACGGGTACTGGGCGTAGGGGGACTGGCCGTACTGCTGCGGTGTCTGGCCGTAGGGCTGCTGTCCGTACTGGGGAGCGGCAGGAGGCTGCTGCCCGTACTGGGGCTGGCCATACTGGGGAGCAGCCGGCGGCTGCTGCCCGTACTGGGGTGCGTTCTGCCCGTACTGGGGAGCGCCCGGCGCCGTGTTTTGGCCATACTGCGGCGCGGCCGGGGGCTGCTGCCCGTACTGGGGTGCGGCAGGTGACTCCGGTGCGTTCTGCCCGTACTGGGGAGCGTCGGGGCCAGGCTTGCCGTTCTCGGGTTCGTTCGGGGTGGCTGGAGGCGTGCTCATAGTTGGTCCTTCGCGGGTCGACTACTGACAAAACGGGTACCGGGATCAGTGACGGTTCCCCTGCCCCCAGCATGGTTTGGTTCCACCGTACCCCGCTCCGGCGGCCCGATGGATCATTCCGCAGAGGTATTCTGGCCGGCCGGGTTTAGCGGCCGGATTAAGCACAGCACCCCGCTCCGTCGCGGTGACGGAGCGGGATGCTGTGGGGTGAAGAACTACATAAGCGAAGAACTAGGCTGCGGGAGCGATGAACGCGAGCTCGAGGTTGATGGCAACCTTGTCGCTGACCAGCACGCCGCCGGCTTCGAGGACGGCGTTCCAGGTCAGGCCGAAGTCCTTGCGGCTGATGGTGGTTTCGGCGGTGAGGCCGGCGCGGGTGTTGCCGAACGGATCCACAGCCACACCGTGGAGCTCGGTCTCGAGCGCCACCGGGCGGGTGACGCCCTTGATGGTCAGATCGCCCTGGAGCTCGTAGGCGTCGCCCTTGGGAACGATCGCGTTGGAGACGAAGGAGATTTCCGGGAACTTCTCGACGTCGAAGAAATCTTCGCCGCGGACGTGGCCGTCGCGGTTGACGTCGCCCGAGTCAAAGCTGGCGGTCTGGATGGTGGCGTTGACCTTGGAGTCGGCAACGTCCTGGGCGAGGTCCAGCGTGGCTACGGCGTCGGTGAACTGGCCGCGGACCTTGCTGATGCCTGCGTGGCGCACCGTGAAGCCGATTTCGCTGTGCGAGTTGTCGAGGGTCCAGGTGCCGGTGGTGATGTTGGCGGGCAGTGCCATGGTGTTGCTCCTTGTGATCTGTGGTGGAAGTTCTCTTGCGGAAGGACATCTGATCGCCAGCCAAAACTTCTTTGCTTGAAGTCTCAACTAACTGCTTCACCCAGTATAAACATGCATATGCATCTTTTATTCCAACTCCGGGGAACATTTCTCCAAACTTCTCAGTTCTACTTCCTGTAGAAGATTTCAGATCACCCGACATCTTTGAGAAACTGGTAAACATGCCCCAAGCCACTGTTCATCTCCTTCGCCATGGCGAGGTCCACAATCCGGACGGAATCCTCTACGGACGGCTTCCGGAATTCCACCTCTCCGAACTCGGGCAGCAGATGGCCAAGACGCTCGCCGTGCACTTCAGCGACCGCGTTGCCGGCGGGGCGAACATCGTGCATCTCGTGGCCTCGCCGCTGACCCGCGCCCAGGAAACGGCCCTCCCCATCTCCGAAGCGCTGAACCTCGAAATCCACACCGAGGCGCGCATCATCGAGGCCGGCAACCACTTCGAAGGGCTCCGGGTCAACAAAGCCGAGCTCCTCAAGCCCAGGCACTGGCCGCACCTGCGCAACCCGTTCATCCCGTCCTGGGGCGAGCCGTACAAAGCCCAGGCTGCACGCGTCATCGCCGCGGTCCAGGACGCGCGCCTCCGTGCCATTGAGCTGGGTGGCGACCATGCGGAAGCGATCCTGGTCAGCCACCAGCTCCCCATCTGGTCCACCCGCCTGAGCGCCGAGGGCAAGCCCCTCTGGCACGATCCGCGCAAGCGCGAATGCACCCTCACGTCCATCACGTCTTTGGTGTTCGACGACGACGGCACCCTCCTGCGCGTGGAATACAGCGAGCCCGCTGCCGCGCTCCTGCCCGGCGCCTCGAACACCCCGGGGGCCTGAGCGTGGCCGGATTCAAGTTCAGCAAGGTGGCCGGCGCCCGCGACGTGACCAACGCGGCCTCCCGCCGCAGTGTCCTGGCCGCCGGCGGCCTGGGGCTGGCCGCCCTCACCCTGGGGCTTTCCGCGTGCGCCCAGGAGGACGCCCTGGCCAAACAGGCCAAGGCCGGGGACAACAAGAACTACGTGGCCGGTGACGGATCCGTGACCGAGTTCGCTGCCGCCGACCGCAAATCCGCCGTCAGCATCAAGGGAACCCTCTTTGACGGCACCACTGTGGAGCCGGCGGACTTCGTCGGAAAAGTCACCGTGCTCAACTTCTGGTTCGCTGCCTGTGCGCCGTGCCGCGTCGAAGCGCCGTCGCTCGAAGCCCTCCACCAGGAGTTTAAGCCGCAGGGAGTGCAGTTCTACGGCGTCAACCTCCGCGACGAAAAGGCCGCAGCCGAGGCGTTCGACAAGACGTTCAACCTGACCTACCCCAGTTTCCACGACAAGGACGGCGGCGTGCTCCTGGCGGTGTCCGGGCTGGTTCCTCCGGGTGCAGTGCCCACCACGCTGGTGCTCGACAAGCAGGGCCGGGTGGCCTCCCGTGTCCTCGGGGAAATCCAAAAGGGCACGCTCAAGGCTCTCATCGCCGCCGCCGTGGCAGAGTAACGGCGGCGCCCCACGTGAACAGCCCCTTCGCCGAAGCCATCCTGAACGGTTCGCTGCTGCTTGCCATCCCGGTGGCACTGCTCGCGGGATTCGTGTCCTTCCTCTCCCCGTGCGTCCTGCCCCTGGTGCCGGGATACCTGGGCTACGTGACCGGACTGACCGGCGTGGACCTGGAGAAGCAGAAGCGCGGCCGCATGCTGGCCGGAATCGGCCTGTTCGTGCTCGGCTTCTCGGTGATATTCGTCCTGCTCGGTGGGGCGTTCGGCCAGCTCGGCTCGATGATCAGCGGCGGCCAGAATGCCTGGATCACCCAGGTGCTGGGTGTCCTGGTGATCATCATGGGCGTCGTATTCATGGGCGGTTTCAGCTGGCTGCAGCGGGATGCCAAAATCCACGCCAAGCCGCCGGCCGGACTGTGGGGCGCGCCGTTGCTGGGCATCACCTTCGGCCTCGGCTGGGCTCCGTGCATCGGGCCCACCTACTCCGCCGTCCAGCTGTTGAGCATGTCCGGCGGGTCCTCGGCCGCCAAGGGGGCGTTCCTGGCCTTCGTCTATAGCCTCGGGCTGGGCATCCCGTTCCTGCTGATTGCCCTGGCCGTGCGCCGGGGCGTCGGCGTGATGTCCTTCTTCCGCAAACACCGGCTCGCCATCCAGCGGATCGGCGGGGGAATCCTGGTGGTCCTCGGCCTGCTGATGGCCAGCGGGGTATGGGGAGCCTGGGTGTCCGGGCTGCAGTACTGGTTCCAAACCGATGTGAAATTGCCGATCTGATGAGCGAGCGAGTGAACGAAAAAAAGAAGCCTGCACCCGCAGACAATGCTGCAGCGAACCCCGTGGCCAAGGCCAAGGCCGAAGCTGCCATGCCGGCGCTGGGGCTCACAGGCATGCTGCGCTGGGCCTGGACCCAGCTGACCAGCATGCGCACCGCGTTGTTCCTGCTGCTGCTGCTGGCCGTCGCAGCCGTGCCCGGATCGCTGTTCCCGCAGCGCCCCGCGAACCCCTCGATCGTCACCCAGTACATTGCGGACCACCCGGACTACGGCAAGATCCTGGACTCCCTCCAGCTTTACGACGTGTACTCCTCCGCGTGGTTCTCCGCCATCTACATCCTGCTGTTCATCTCGCTGATCGGCTGCGTGGTTCCCCGCGCGATAGCCCACTACAGGGCCATGCGCTCCCAGCCCCCGCGCACCCCGGCCAGGCTCTCCCGCCTGCCCGAGTACGGCACCCTGGTGATCCCCGCGGACGCCGGGATCCCGGCGTCGGACGCTATTGCGGACGCTGCCGCGAAGCTGAAGAAACGCGGTTACCGCGTTGATGTCAGGGACGACGACGGCGCGCGGCCCTCTTTGGGGGCCGAGCGCGGCTTCCTGAAGGAAGTGGGAAACCTGGTGTTCCACACGTCGCTGATCGGCGTGCTGGTCTCCGTGGCGGCCGGCGGCCTGTTCGGGTACAGCGGGCAGCGGATCCTGGTGGAGGGCGACACGTTCGTAAACACCCTGGTGGGCTACGACCAGTTCACCCCGGGCACCAACTTCCAGAGCAGCCAGCTCCAGCCCTACTCCATCCAGCTGGATAAGTTCCAGATCACCTTCGACCGTGAATCGAAGGGCAAGTTCGGCCAGCCCATCGACTTCAAGGCGGACGTGACCACCCGGGAAACCCCGGACGCACCGGCCGAGAAGCAGGTGCTGAAGGTCAACGACCCCGTCAGCCTGGGCGGCACCAGCATCTACCTCACCGGCAACGGCTACGCCCCCGTGGTGACCATCCGCGACGGCGCCGGCAACGTCGCCATGCAGGGGCCGGTGGTGGCCAAGCTGCAGGGGGACAACTACTACTCCTCCGTGGTCATCAAGGTCCCGGACGCCAAGCCGGACCAGCTCGGGTTCGCCGGGTTCTTCCTGCCCACCGCGTTCGTCACCGAGGAAGGCGTGTCCTTCAGCGGGGACCCGGAACTGATCAACCCGCAGCTCACGCTGAACTCGTACTTCGGCGACCTCGGACTAAACGCGGGCTCCCCGCAGAACGTCTTCGAGCTCGACGTGAAGAAGCTGACGCCGCTCAACGCCCGGAACCTCGACGCCGGCGGCATCACCCTGGCGCCCGGGACCACGTATACGCTCCCGGACGGCAAGGGAACCATCAGCTTCGACGGCGTGAAGCGCTACATCGGCGTGGACATCCACCACAACCCGGGCCAGCTCTACGCCCTGATCTTCGCCCTTCTGGCGGTGGCCGGACTGGTGACCTCCCTGTACGTGAACCGCCGGCGCGTCTGGGTCCGCACGGGTACGCACCCCGACGGCCGCACCATGGTGGAGTACGGTCTCCTGGCCCGCGGCGAAGACCACCGCCTGGCGGCGGAGGCGGAGATTATCCGCGGACTGCTGACAGAGGAATGGGGCCTGGACTCCCGGACGGCTTCACAGACAGCTCCCAGCGGGCCGGAGGATAATGGCCCCGCGGAGAGTGTCCCCAACGGTGCCTCCGGGGATGCCGCCACGGAATCCCGCCCGGAAGACTTTATCCAGTCAACAGCCGGCTCATCCGAGTCGAAGAAGGACCAGTAATGCTCGCCATCAACGAAACCATGGGCCAGTACAGCGAGCTCTTTATGCTGCTGGCCGCCGGAACGTACACGGTTGCCTTTATCGCCTTCGCCTGGGACCTGGCCAAGAGCAGCAAGGCCCTCCTCGCCGTGGACCTCAAAGCTGCGGCCGCAGCCGAGGCGTCCGCGGCAGCGACGTCCAAAGTTCCGGTGGGTGCCGGCGTCGGCGCCGGTGCCGCCGTTGACCGCGCCGATTCGGACGTCAGCGGGCCGGCAGGCCGCGCCGAGCGGCCGTCGTCGGCCACCGGACGCGCCTCCAATGGTGCCGTGGCAGGCGCCGGGCAGACGGCCGACGCCGGCATGCGCTACGCCGCCGAACGCCGCGTTCCCGCCCGCGTTGCTGTTGCCCTGACCGTGCTGGGCGCCGTGATCCACGGCGCCGGCGTGGTCACCCGCGCCTTCGGTGCGGGCCGGGTGCCGTGGGGCAACATGTACGAGTTCCTTACCACCGGCG